>JAGNMH010000001.1 GCA_017991275.1 Acidobacteriota bacterium | reverse complement strand
GCCTAGACCGGCGAGTGAGGCCACAGTGGTTTTGAGCATATCGCGGCGAGACGGTTGTTGAGACGATTTATCGTTCACGGGAATCTCCTTTTGATTGTGGGTTGAGTTTGCGGTTTTACAGCGGCAAGGAATTTAACAGAGCGGCGATGTGTTGAGAAGAAAAGTAGCGACCTTGCTTTAGTTTTACTGACAGGGATAAGAGACGAATGAGCATTGATAAACAAACCAGTTTAATCGCGTTGCCATGTCCTGATCTGACTGAGGCGATAGAGTTTTTTACTGACCGTCTGGGCTTCCGATTGGAGATGATTGTTCCGGCGGATGCTCCGCGTGCAGCCGTGGTGTCCGGTCACGGCGTCACTTTGCGGTTGGATTCCACCCAAACAGATGGCGAGTTGGCGAACGATGCCAAAGGATTGGTCATCAGCCGGGCGAGTTCCGCCGACGCATGGCACATTGGGCGAGCCGGGATGGAATACCGCGATTTGATTCCAGGCAGATTGAGTGGGCGCTTTATCGCTTCGCACATTCGCATTCCCGGCGGCGGAGAAGTGCCGGATTACGTTCATTTCCACAAAGTTCGCTTTCAGATGATTTACTGCAAAGCTGGATGGGTGCGCGTGGTTTACGAGGATCAGGGCGAACCGTTCGTGCTTCATCCTGGAGACTGCGTGTTGCAGCCGCCGGAGATTCGCCATCGAGTGCTGGAGTCTTCGCCGGGCTTGGAAGTGATAGAAATCGGCAGCCCAGCGGTTCACGAAACTTTTGTCGAACACCAATTGCAGCTTCCAACCGGGCGAGTTTTGCCAGAACGGCTTTTCGGCGGTCAGCGATTCGTTCGTCACATCGCCAGCGAAGCCAACTGGACGGCTTCACCGATTGCCGGTTGCGAAAAACGCGACACGGGAATCGCGGCGGCTACGAATGGGTTGGCTTCGGCACGAGTTCATCGGTTTGTGGCAAAGGCGTCAGCCAGCAAGCAACGGCACGAAGGCGAATTTCTGTTTCTGTTTGTGCTGAATGGAGAGCTTGGCTTTGTTAGCCGCGAAGAAGGGAAGCATCAATTGTTGTCTGGTGACAGTTGCGTGGTTCCTGCTGGCTTGGATTTTTCGTTAGAGCCAGGCGCGGGACTTGAGTTGTTGGAAGTGAGTTTGCCAGCTGACCTGTTGCAGGCCAGTTCCCTTTGAGTGAATGGTTGGAGAGATAACGGAACAGACGGAAATAACGGAAGAAACGGAGATTTCCGTCTGTTCCGTTATCTTGTCTTCTTTTTGTCAGTAGCCGATTTCAGCAAAGAAGACGGGCAAAGCGATTCCAGCGAGCATTCGGCGCAATTCGGTTTGCGAGCTTTGCAGACTCGGCGACCGTGCCAGATCAGCCGGTGCGAAAAATCAATCCATTCTTTCTTCGGCACCAATTCAATCAAATCTTGTTCGATCTTTACCGCGTCTTTGTTTTTCGTCAGCCCAAGCAATTGAGTCAGCCGCGAAACGTGAGTGTCCACGACCACTCCGGTTGGAATTCCGAAAGCCGTGCCCAAAACAACGTTGGCTGTTTTGCGGCCAACTCCGGCAAGCTGCGTCAGTTCTTCCAACGTCTGAGGCAATTCGCCGTTATGTTTTTCCAGCAACAGCTTGGCAGTCGTTTGGATGGACTTGGCTTTGTTGCGGAAGAAATTGACTGAGCTGATGTCCTTCTCAAGTTCAGCCGGATCAGCGGAGGCAAAGTCGGCGACGCTTAGGTACTTTCTGAAAAGTGTTGAAGTGACGATGTTGACTCGCTCGTCTGTGCATTGAGCCGACAGGATTGTGGCAACCAAAAGCTCGAATGGATTGGAGTGATTCAGAGCGCATTCGGCTTCGGGGTAGGCTTTTTTCAAAGCGCGGATGATTTGTTGAGTGCGGGTTTTAAGCTGCTCTTTTGTCTCTTTCATCTGCCTTTTCAGAAATTAACCATTGCCCATTCGCCATTACCCATTAACCGATAGGGGAAGCCTTTTGTACCCTGACCGATAATGCTTAATGGTCAATGGCTAATGGTTAATGGCATTGTTAGTTACGAAACAAGTTCGCGTATCACTGCGCCGTCGTTGATTGTCGCGCGTTCGTTGCGACCGTTGTGAAAGTAAGTCGTCTTCAGGTGGTTCAACCCCATCAAGTGCATGATCGTCGCGTGCAGGTCGTGAACATGAGCGCGTTTTTCAATCGCCTTCAAACCTATTTCATCAGTCACACCGATGATCTGGCCGCCTTTGATTCCAGCGCCAGCCATCCACATCGTGAATCCCCAAGGATTGTGATCTCGGCCATCGCCTTTTTCGTTGAACGGAGTGCGGCCAAATTCGCCTCCCCAAACGACCAGCGTCGTATCCAGCAAGCCAGTCGCTTTCAGGTCGGCCAGCAAACCGGCAATTGGTTTGTCCACGCTCAGGCACATCTTTGTGTGATTGCCTTCCAGGTTGTTGTGAGCGTCCCAGGCACTGCCGGAACCGGAATACAACTGCACGAATCTGACGTTGCGTTCGACCAATCGCCTGGCCAGCAAGCTCATTGTGCCGAATTTGGCAGTTGCTGGATTATCAATTCCATACAACTTTTTTGTTGCCTCGGATTCTTTGGTCAGGTCAACGGCTTCTGGAGCGGCGGACTGCATTCGATAGGCCAGTTCGTAAGAATTCAGTCTGGCCAGCAATTCGTTATCGTCCGCTTTGTCTGCTGAAAACCGTTCGTTAAGTTGCGCCAGAAAATCCAGTTTGCCGCGTTGCTGAGCTTCGCTGATGCTGTCTGGCGTTTTCAGATGGAAGATGGGCGCATCACCTGTGCGGAACTGAGTGCCTTGATAAACCGCTGGCAGAAAACCTGCGCTCCAGTTTTTCGGGCCTCCCAGAACTTCTTTGTCGTCGGCCATGACGACAAAGCTAGGCAGATTCTGATTCGAAGTCCCAAGTCCGTAAGTCGCCCAGGCTCCGAGCGAAGGCCGTCCGGCCAGAATCGAACCGGTGTTCATCTGACAAACCGAACCAACATGATTCAATCCGTCAGCCCAACAGGATCGAATTATCGCCAGATCGTCCACGTGTTCGGCTACGTTGGGGAACCAGTCGGAAACTGGAATGCCGCTCTGACCATAATTTTTCCAGGTGCGGCGGCTGGGCATAATCGTGTTTGAAGCCGTCCCCATTGCTGTCACCGGACGACCAAAAGATTCCGGCATCGGCTTGCCCGCCAGTTTATCCAGCGCCGGTTTCGGGTCAAAGGTGTCAATGTGGCTGACGCCGCCTTCCATAAACAGAAAGATGACTGACTTCGCCTTTGGCGTGTGATGCGGCTTTTTGGGGGTCAGTGGGTCAAGTGGTTTTTGTTCGCCGAAAGCAAATCCGTCTTCGGCCAACATCGAAGTCAGCGCCAACGAAGACAACCCCGCGCCGGATTGTGAAAGGAAATTACGGCGATTAATTAACGCGCTGGTTTCAGCAGATAAAGTTTCCCGGTTTGATCGCTTCATCTCGACACCTCTAGTTGACGTAAACGAATTCGTTTGAGTTGAGCAGCACGTGGCAGAAATCGGTAAAGGCTGCGACGTGAGCCGGATCAATTGTTGACGACAGTTTGGCAGTGAACTCAGCGGAGTTCTTTTGATTCGTCGGTGATTTGACCAGCGCCGTTTGTTTTCGCAGAAACTCGACGGCCAGTTTTCGTTCGGCGGCATCGGGTTCGCGCGAAAACGCCAACCGGTAAGCCGCATTGATTTGAGCATTTACGTCGTTCTGGCAATCGGTCAGCACTCGCCCAGCAAAGTTTCGAGCGGCGCGTAAAATCATATTGTCGTTAAGCAAAGACAATGCTTGCGGCGCGGTCGTGGTTACAGAACGGCGGGCGCAACTTTCGTGAGTGTCAGGCATATCGAAAGCCGCGAACATCGGATAGCGCGAGTTGCGACGGACAAAAACATAAATGCTGCGGCGATTTTTGGCTTCTTCGCTTTCGCCCTTTTTCCACCCACCGCGGATGTCCAAACCAGCCGGTATTTCAGGAAAGACGGGAGTGCCGAACATTTGCCGATTAAGTTGCCCGCTGACGGCCAGCACGGCATCGCGGACTTCTTCGCCGGTCAGTCGCTGGCGGCGGAATCTCCAGAGCAGTTTGTTGTCAGGATCAACTTTGGCGGCGGATTCATTGAACGCGGAGCTTTGTTGGTAAACGCTGGACAGCATAATCGTCCGGTGCATTTTCTTGATGCTCCAGCCTTGCTCGACAAATGTGCTGGACAGCCAGTCCAGCAGTTCCAGATTACCGTCGGTTTCTCCTGCAAAGCCAAAGTCGCTGGGGGTGGCCACCAGGCCACGGCCAAAGTGGTAATGCCATATCCGATTGGCCATGACACGAGCGGTCAGCGGATTTTTCGGATCGGTCAGCCAGGCGGCCAGCGCAGCACGTCGGCCTGTTGAATTCGGATTTGCAGTTGGCAGAATCTTCGCCGGTTGGCGGTCAATGATTGTTAGAAAGCCCGGCTGCACTTCGGCCAGGGGAACGTCATAAGCGCCGACTTTCAAAATGTGAGTTGCGGGGGCCTCACGGCCAACATCAGTCAGGCCGGAGCCGATTGGCAACGGCTTAGGCTTGATGGAATCGAAGGCAGCGAGTTGTTTTCTTAACGCCTCCCACTCTTTTTTCTGTTCGCCTTTCAGCTTTTGGCCGATGCCGTTGCCGTCTTCGTCAACTCCGTAATGTAATTGCCACTGAGCTTTGTGGTACATCAACCACTGCATCGAACTGCGCTTTTCCGGTTCGGTGTTGATGGCGTCTTTGACGTCTTCAGTGAACTTTTCAAAACCGTCGTCATAAAGCGATTTCAGGGCGGGCGCTTCCAGTTGGGTCATTTGTTCGCGCAAGTCTTTGGTCTGCGATTCCCAGTTGGCGCGTTGGCGATTGTATTCGGCTTGCTGGGTTTTCGAAGCCAACACGTAATCGTCTTTGGCTCGTGAACCGGCAAAAAATGCCTGAAGCTTGTAATAGTCTTTGTGCAGAATCGGATCGAATTTGTGATCGTGGCATCGTGCGCAGCCATAAGTCATTCCCATAAACACCGCGCCCGTGGTGTCGGTGATGTCGTTCAGAATTTCCTGCCGCCGTTGCAATAAATTACGAGCGTTGTATTCGTCGGGGAAGTGGCGGTTGAAACCGGTTGCCACCACTGCTTCAGGGTCTTCCGGCCAAAGTTCGTCTCCGGCAAGTTGTTCTTTGACGAATCGGTTGTAAGGTTTGTCGGCGTTGAAGGATTTGATGACGTAATCGCGGTAACGCCAGATGTTTGGGCGAGTGTCGTCGGCTTTGAAGCCATCGCTGTCGGCGTATCGAGCCAGATCAAGCCAATGCCGCGCCCACTTTTCGCCGTAATGCGGCGAAGCGAGCAGGCGGTCAACGACTTTTTCAAAGGCTTTTGACGACCGGTCGGCGACAAAGGCGGCGACTTCTTCAGGTGTCGGCGGCAAGCCGGTCAGGTCAAAGGTTGCTCGGCGAATCAGAGTAACTTTGTCGGCAGCCGCACCTGGTGCAATTTGTTTGGCTTCCAGTTCTTTCAGGATAAAAGCATCAACTGGGGTTTTTACCCAGGCGCCCTGATTAACTGCGGGCGCAGCAGGTTTGCGAACAGGTTGGAAGGCCCAATAATTCTTTTCGTCTTCGCTGAACTTTCGTTCGTCGGAAACCGCCCAACCCGCGCAGGTTAGCGCGAGAATCAACAGCGCGACTTTGAAATTTTTGCTGCCGATCATGATCTTTTCTCCGGTTGAAATGTTGAACTACTTCAGATGTGTTGCGGATGGCGCGCATCTTATGGCAGCCTTCCAATGTGGTCAAACCAATCTTGTCCAGGGAGAAAACAAAGCGTGAAAAGATTCGGATGTATCGCGTTGATGTTGTTCACGGTTGTCATCGGCATAGCCGGTCAGTCGCCGAAAACTCAAATCAGAAGCATTGCGGGAACCGGTCAGGCCGGATATTCGGGCGATGGCGGTCAAGCTTCAAATGCTGAGTTGAACAATCCGTTTGGTGTAGTCGTCGGCCCGGATAACGCCATCTATTTTTGCGACACAATGAATCACGCCGTTCGTCGCATTGATAGCAAAGGCGTGATCACGACTGTCGCCGGTTCGGGCAGGAAAGGTTATTCCGGCGACGGCGGAGCGGCGACAAAAGCCGAGTTGAACGAACCTTACGAAGTGCGCTTTGACCGAAACGGCAACCTGTTCGTCGTCGAGCGAATGAACCACGTTGTTCGCCGGGTGGATCGTCGGACTCAAATCATCACGACGATTGCCGGAACTGGCCAGTCTGGTTTTTCCGGCGATGGCGGAGCGGCGACCAAAGCCGAGATGAATCAACCTCACAGCATTCAATTCGACAACAAAGGTGATTTGTACATCTGCGACATACTCAACCATCGCATTCGCAAGGTTGATATGAAGAATGGGGGAATCACGACTTTTGCCGGAACAGGCGAAAAGAAAGCTACGCCGGACGGAGCCAAGATCGCCGGAACGCCTTTGAACGGCCCACGCGCGATTGACTTCGACGGGCAAGGAAATCTTTGGCTGGCTTTGCGAGAAGGAAATGCTGTTTACAAACTGGATTTGAAAGCCGGGACAATTCACCATATCGCCGGAACCGGCAAGCAAGGCTTCACGGGCAACGGTGGCCCGGCGAGGCTGGCTGCATTGTCCGGGCCGAAAGGGTTGAGCATAGCTCCGAACGGAAACGTTTATCTGGCCGACACCGAAAGCCATTCCATTCGGATGATTGATCTAAAAAAAATGACCATAGAATTGGTCGCCGGAACCGGCCAGAAGGGAAACGGTTCGGATGGCGATCCGTTGGCCTGCGCGCTGGCTCGTCCGCATGGAGTGTTTGTGGATAAGAACGGCAAGATTTTTATTGGAGACAGCGAAGCGCACCGAGTTCGAATTTTGAATTCACAAAAGGAATGATTGCGGCGAATGGTGAAATCGAATTACTTATGCAATTATTCGCCCGCAATTTTCTGCGATTACAACGAACAACAATTCCAATCCAAATAGGGTCTGTCTGGCCAAATAGAGTCTGTCTGGCCAAATGGGGTCTGTCTGGCCAAATAGAGTCTGAATAATATGAAGCCGCGTTTGCTAAAAATTCTGCTCCTGCTTGCTTGTAGTGTGTTGTTGCTACCCTTGGCAGGGATATCTGCTCGTTCTTTCTGGTCACAGGCAAAGGTGGACTTTGCTCGTGATATTCAACCCATCTTTGCTGCGAGTTGTTACAAATGCCACGGCGGAGCCAAAGCCTCTGGCCAGTTGAAACTTGATGTAAAGGCGTTGGCGATGAAGGGGGGGCTTTCCGGTGCGGTCATTAAGCCTGGCTCAAGCAAAGATTCGCGCCTGATTCATCGTATTCTTGGGGAGGGTGGTGAGCAGCGCATGCCGCTGGGCGGAACTGCGCTGACATCGGAGCAAGTCGCGCTGATCAAACGCTGGATTGATGAAGGGGCCGCATGGTCGGACGAGACTGCACAAGGCAACGGGGCGAACGAAGCTCCGCAGCACTGGGCTTTTGTCGCGCCGGTTCGCCCGGCTTTACCTGAAGTGAAAAATACGACCTGGTCGCGGACGCCCATAGATCGCTTCATACTGACGGAAATCGAAAAACGCGGTTTGACCACTTCGCCCGAAGCTTCAAAAGAAGCATTGCTTCGCCGCCTGAGCCTGGATTTGACCGGCTTGCCACCTACGCTAAAAGAGATTGACGAGTTTCTGGCTGACAATTCGCCCGATGCCTGGGAAAAGCAGATTGACAGGCTGCTGGCAAGCAAGCATTACGGCGAACGCTGGGGGCGTTGGTGGTTGGACGCTGCGCGTTATGCCGACACCAATGGATTTGAAAAAGACCTGCCGCGTTCAATCTGGTCTTATCGTGACTGGGTGATCAAAGCCTTCAACGAAGACAAGAAATTCGATAAGTTCACAATTGAACAACTGGCCGGGGACTTGCTCCCTCATTCAACTTTACAACAGCGGGTCGCCACAGGTTTTTTGCGCAATTCAATGCTCAATCAGGAAGGTGGAGTTGATCCTGAACAGTTCCGTGTCGAAGGGTTGATTGACCGCGTGGACGCCATAGGCAATGCGTTTTTGGGACTGACAATTAAATGCGCGCAATGCCACAACCACAAATTCGACCCAATCAAGCAAACAGAGTATTACCAGTTTTACGCCTTCCTGAATTCCGATGACGAACCGGAAATGGAAGTCCCCGACGCAAAAATCACAACCAAACGTCAACTTATCCAAGCAGACATCTCCAAGCTGGAAAATGAATTGGTCGCTGCCACGCCTGACTTAAAAGACCGGATCGCCGAGTGGGAAAAGAAGATGGCTTACGACGAAAGCCAGTGGGCGCCGTTGATGGATACGGATATCCACGCCATTTACGGAGTCAAGTTTGAGAAGTTGCCCGATGGTTCTTTTCTGGCGCGCGGAGACAATGCGACCGGGAACAATTATCAAATCAAAGCGCGCACTACGCTTAAAAACATTACAGGTTTCCGAGTGGAATTTCTGACCAGCCCTAACCTGCCACGCACCGGGCCGGGGCGGGATTTTGATGGCAAGTTTTACGTTTCAGAATTGATGATTGACGCTGCGCCGGCTTCTGCGCCTGAAAAACAGACACGTATCACTCTGCAAAATCCGACGGTTGATTATGAACGCTCGGATTTTCCGATTAAAAATGTAATTGATGGCAACCAGAAAACTCACTGGTTCAGCGATGCCGGCCCAGTCAGCCGTAACCAGGATCGCAAGATGGTCTTTGCTGCTGCGCAACCTGTCGGTGTTGACGGAGGAACGACTCTGTCATTCCAGTTGATTCAAAGATTCAACGAAGAGATTCGTACGCCGCAGCCAAACATTGGGCGTTTCCGTTTGTCTGTGACAACGGCGGCCAACCCGTATGCCGACCCGCTGCCTTCCAACGTGCGCAGCATTTTGGCAATCCCGGTTGCCGAACGAACAGAGCAGCAGCAACACGAAGTCTTCAGTTTTTATCGCACGACAGTTGCCGATTGGGGCGATACCAACAAAAAGATTGATGACTTGTTGAGCGATTGGCCTTACGGAACGACGACATTGACGCTGGCTCAGCGCCAATGGCCGCGCGAAACCAATTTATTTCGTCGTGGAGACTGGAAACGCCCTGGCGAATCTGTGACCCCCGGTACACCGGCGTTGATGCACCCTTTTCCGAATGACGCGCCGCTCAATCGGCTGGGCTTGGCGCAATGGATCACTGACAGAAAGAATCCGCTGACAGCGCGAGTCATAGTCAATCGAGTGTGGCAACAGTATTTCGGCGAAGGCCTGGTTTCGACGCCCGAAGATTTCGGCATGCGCTGTGACGAACCTCCGAATTTGAAGCTGCTGGATTGGCTGGCTGTGGAATTTATGGACAGCGGAGGCAGCTTCAAACATTTGCATCGGCTGATTGCGAATTCTGCTGTTTATCGGCAATCGTCAAATGTCACTCCGCAGTTGAAGGAAAAAGACCCCACTAATTCATTATTGGCTCGCGCGCCTCGCCTGCGCGTGGAATCCGAAACCATACGCGACATCGCGCTGGCAGTCAGTGGATTGCTTAGCCACAAAATTGGCGGCCCAAGCGTGTATCCGCCAATTCCAGATGGAGTGCTTAGTCTTGGCTATGGCAGCGCCATGCCATGGCCTACCAGCAAGGGCGAAGACCGTTATCGTCGCGGGATGTACACATTCTGGAAACGCAACGTGCCTTATCCTTCGATGCTGGTTTTTGATCAACCCATTGGTGATTTTTCCTGTACTCGGCGGTTACGTTCAAACACTCCGCTTCAGGCGCTGACCACTCTCAATGACCAGACATTTGTCGAATTTGCGCAGGGATTAGGTTTGCGTATGTGGAAAGAAGGCGGCTCAAGCGATAAAGAAAAGATGATTTACGGTTTTCGTCTATGCACAGGGCGTAAACCTACCAAATCCGAATTAAAGGCATTGATGAAGTTGCTGGCCGATCAGCGACCAATCTTCAAGGGGCGCACAGCGGCGGCAGTTTACGTTTCCAGTTCGGATTTGAGCGAGCTGCCGGAAGACATTGATCTGCAAAAAATCGCGCCTTGGGCGATGGTCGCTCGTGTTTTGTTGAATCTGGATGAAACGCTGACGAAGGAATAATTGCAGACGCTTTGGTTACGGATTAAAGGCAATTTTGATAGGAGAGTTGACGATGAATTACAACGAAGAGATTGGACGAGAGCTACAAAAACATTATTCACGGCGATGGTTTTTCAAAGAATGCGGCGTCGGACTTGGGTCAATGGCCTTGGTATCTTTGCTGAATAATAAGGCGATTGCCGATGGCAACCCGCAATCGAATAACCCATTGGCTCCGAAACGTCCCCACTTTGCGGCAAAGGCCAAGCGTGTAATTTACCTGTTTCATTCTGGCGGCCCGTCGCAACTTGACCTGTTCGATTACAAACCCAGTCTGGCGAAGTACAACGGCCAGCCAGTGCCTAAGGAATTTACCAAAGGCATAAACTACGCCTTCATTCGCCCGGATGCAGGGCTTTATGCCTCGGAGTTCAAATTCGCCAAACACGGGAAATCCGGCGCAGAGCTTTCCGACGCCTGGACGCATCTGCCAAAAGTTGCCGACGACATTACCATCATTCGTTCGATGATGACCGACGCGATCAACCACGCACCAGGGCAGGTATTTATGCAAACCGGTTCGATTCAGTTCGGGCGTCCCAGCTTTGGTTCGTGGGTGACGTATGGATTAGGAAGCGAGACCGAAAATCTGCCAGCTTATGTCGTGCTTTCGTCGGGCGGCGGAACCAGCGGCGGCTCAGCCAATTGGGGGGCGGGTTTTCTGCCCACGCTTTATCAGGGAGTGCCGTTTCAACGCACTGGCCCGCCTATTTTGTCGTTGAAGAATCCGCGAGGCATAACGCGCGATATGCAACGCCGTTCATTGGATACACTGAAACAATTAAACGAAGAGCACCTGGGCGTAACCGGTGATGCTGAGACCGCCACGCGCATCAACGCCTTTGAAATGGCTTTTCGTATGCAGGAAAGCGGGCCGGAGTTAATGGATTTTTCAAAGGAATCGGAAGAGACTCTGGAGCTTTATGGCGCTGAAGAAGGCAAGGCATCTTATGCCAACAACTGTTTGCTGGCGCGTCGTTTGATCGAACGCGGAGTGCGTTTCGTCCAACTTAACCACGAGGCCTGGGATCATCATTCCGAAGTGGTAAAGGGGGTGCGCAAACAAATGAAGCTGATTGATCGGGCGACAACGGCGTTGATCCTGGATTTGAAGCAACGCGGATTGTTGGACGACACCATAATCATTTGGGGCGGGGAATTTGGACGGACGCCAATGGTCGAATCTGACCCCGACGCCAATCGCAGCCTGGGACGTGACCACCACAATAAAGCTTTCTCGCTGTTCGTAGCCGGCGGAGGTTTCAAACCTGGCTTGACGTTAGGCAAGTCCGACGAGTTCGGTTTCAACGTTGCCGAAGACCCTGTTCACGTGCATGACCTGCACGCGACCTTGTTACAACTGTTGGGTTTCGATCACACGAAACTGACTTATCGTTATCAAGGCCGTGATTTTCGCCTGACGGATGTGCATGGAATGGTCGTGGACAAATTGTTGGCATGATCGAAACCCAGTCCGACGAAGTGAGAAGTCCTGGCTTTCCCTAAAAAAAATACCTGTTCACAATAAGGAGTCTTACCCGTGGAATATCGAATAAGTTTTAGAGTTTTCGGACTCGCTCTTTTGTTGTTGGCCTGTTTGGCTGATTTGAGCCTGAACCCACAGGCGCAAAGCGGCAAACCGGCTGACCGGCCAGCAGAATGGCTGATGGACGGCGGCGACGTTGAACGCACCGGCTGGCAAAAGAACGAACACATTCTTTCACCCACCAGCGTCAAAAACATGAAGCTGCTGTGGAAAACAAAGCTCGACAATGAACCGCGCCAGATGCACAACTTGCTGCCAGCTCTGATTGCCAGCAATGTCAAAACTTTGAACGGATTGAAACAGGTCGTTTTGGTGACGGGCGTAACGGACAATCTTTATGCGTTGGATGCCGAATCAGGTGCGCTGCTTTGGAAGCTGCATTTTGAAAGCGACTGGACGCCGCCAGCCTCAGGTGGGCGAGGCGCAGGAATTTTGTGCCCAGGAGGCATCACCGCAACACCAATCATCGCGCCTGGCAAAGCGGCGGGCGAATATATCGTGTATGCGGCTTCGTGGGATGGGCGATTGCGCCGGGTGGATTTGGCGACCGGCAAAGAAATAGCCCCAGCCTCGAAATTCATGCCGCCGAACGGCAAACCTTACGCGCTGAACATGTACAAGAACGCGATTTACGTTCACACAGCGCAAGGCTGCGGCGGCAACCCGAACATGGTTTACATTTACGATCTGGCCACGGATCGCGTTGGAGCCTGGGGGCCTGCAGGCGGCGGAATGTGGGGACGCACTGGCGGCGCAATCAGCTCGAAAGGCGTGATGTACACCGGAACAGGTGACGGCCCGTGGAATCCTGAAAATGGTATTTACGGCAACGGCATTATCGGCGTTGCTCAAGACCCCGTGACCAAAGCCGGAAAGTTGGTGGATTATTACGGCCCCTCAAACGCCGAATGGTTGTGGAAACGCGATTTGGATATGCAGGTCACCGCTTCAATCTTCAAATACAAAGGCCAAGAATTGATGGTGGATGCTGGCAAGGAATGCGTGATGTATCTGATGGATTTGGATTCCATCGGCGGCGACGATCATCGCACGCCGCTGCATCGTACGCCGCTGTATTGCAACGAAGAAGTCAATTTCGCTTCGGCGGGCGTCTGGGGATCGCTGGCGACGTGGGAAGACAGCAAAGGCACGCGCTGGGTTTTGTCGCCGTTCTGGGGGCCGAAGCATTCCAAATTCAAAGCTCCGATTGAAAACGGCGTTGTCAAAAAAGGCGGCGTCGTGGCTTTCAAAGTCACTGATGACAAAGCGGGCAAACCTACGCTGACACCGGCGTGGATTTCGCGCGATATGGATCGCGGCGAACCGCCGATCATCGCTAATGGCGTTGTCTTTAGTTATGGCAGCGGCGAAGACACCGATCAGGCCGCGTTCGACATAGGGTTATCTTATAACCGTCAGGAAAACCGTATTAAAAATTCCACCAAAGCCGTGCTGTACGCGTTGGACGCGCAAACCGGCAAAGAGCTTTGGAGCAGCGGCGACGCCATCGCTTCGTGGAATCATTGGAGTGGGTTGTCTGTCGCCAATGGTCGCGTCTACATCAGCACTTTTGATGGCTATCAGTATTGCTTTGGAATTGCGAACGGAGCGGCGCAGTCGGCGTCGAAAGGAGCCAAATAAATGAAGCGAATGAAAACAATAATTTCGTCTGGAATTTTGTCCGGGATTTTCTGTCTTACCTGCGTCGTCACCGCGCAAGCGCAACGCGGCGGCAACAATGATTGGATGACCGAAAACGCCGACGCTCAGCGCACGGCAACGATTAAAACCGACGGCAAGATCAACAAAGACTCGGTGACCAATCCAAAGAGCTTTCAATTCCTGTGGAAAGTGAAGCTGAAAAACCAGCCGCGACAATTGAACAGCCTGACGCCTCCGGCCACGCTGGAAAGGCTGATTGGTTATAAAGGCTTTCGTATGTTGGGTTTTATCGCTGGTAGCGATGACAACTTGTTTACGATTGACACTGACTTAGGCCGTATGGAGTGGGAGAAAAAGTTAAAGGTTACGCCTTCGCCAACTCCCGGCACTCTGGCTTGTCCCGGCGGAATGACCACCGGAGTCGTCCGTCCAGCAACTTCCATGATTGCTGCCGGAGGCGGGTCTGGGCCTGGTCGCAGCAATCCAGGAAAAAGCACTGTTGGCGAACCTGGCGCAGGCGCAGCGAATTTAGCTGCACTGCCACCGAGGCCGACGGGACCAGCGCCTGCTACACAGGCGGCGACGCCGCAACAACAGCAACGCCCCGGTGGCGCAAATCGCCCAAGCGCTCCTCCCATCGGTGCAGGGTTTGGCGGCGTAAGCGTAGTTTTCGCGCTTGCCAGCGATGGCATGTTGCATGGCATGCACTTGTCGAATGGCGCGGCGTATCAGGAGCCAATCAAATTCCTGCCGCCCGGAGCGAATGCCAGCGGATTGATTATTGTTGACGGCGCAGCCTACGCCGCAACTTCAGGAAGTTGCGGTGGAGTTGCGAATGGCCTTTACGCCTATGATTTTGAATCTCAAAAGGTAGCCACCTGGAAAGGTGAAATCGTCGGCTCAGCGGGAGCAGCCTTTGGCGGAGACGGCACGGTTTATGTCACCACGACAAAGGGCGTCACCGCGCTTGCGCCGAAAACTCTGGAAGTCAAAGGTTCATACACTGCTGCGGGTCAGGAATTTTCTTCGACGCCGGTGGTGTTTCAATTCAGCGGCAAAACGCTGATTGCCGCTGCAACCAAAGATGGCAGCGTACATTTGCTGGACGTTGCAAATCTTTCGACAGCGGTTGCGACGACAGCGGCGGCGGGCAAAGACTCAGCGCCGGGTTCGTTGGCGAGTTACCAGGACGCCAATGGAACGCGCTGGGTTCTGGCCGCGCACATTGGTGCATTGCCCGCCGGATTTACAGGAACGGCAGTGACCAAAGGCGCAATTTTGGCTTGGAAACTGGTTGAGACAAACGGCAAACTTTCGCTGACGCCAGGTTGGGCTTCGCGCAATCTGGTTTCTCCATTGACGCCAACGGCCATCAACGGCGTGGTCTTTGCAACTTCCAGCGGTGAGTTCCTGACAAATGACAGCAAGGTGACAGCGACAATGCGGGCTGCTCGTTCCGGCAAAGCTGTGCTTTACGCGCTGGATGGCGCAACTGGCAAAGAGTTGTGGAACAGCGGAACAACGATCACGTCTTTTGCGCATGGCGGCGCGTTGTCGGGCGGGATAGGGCAGCTTTATCTGACAACACACGACGGCACGATTTACGCTTTCGGCTATCCAATGGAGCATTGAGCCATTATAGCTATTTGCAGGTGCGTGCGACTTCTTGATTTGGTGGAACAGGTTCAGAGCCTGTTCCACCTCTTAATGTACAGGTCGCACTCAAATGAAAAACGCTATAAGGAAGGCTTGAAGTATCGCCGATAGTCTACTGGCCTTTCGGCTTAAAGCTAACTAACGCAAAGGGCTGAGAGAAGATTAATTACAAAGTTGCGGCATGAATTATTAACGCCGAGTATAATGCCATCACTTCATAGTGGAACAGTTCCAATACGTTGAATACAGCCATTTTGACTGCTCGTCTATTTATGATTAACAGAATTGCCTGTGCCAATGAAAAGTCAGGCAATTGAATTTCAAAAAGATTTCGGTAAGGAGATTTAGAAATGAGTTTATCGGAAAAATCGCTCTCAAGTTGCAGGCGGGTTGGAATTGCACTGAGCTTTCTTTTGCTCGCCACACCGGCTTTTGCTCAAAACGATTCCCAGAAACCATCCACCTCATCTGATAAGCAGGCTGCTGCAAAAACCGCCCCTCTTGAAGAACAGGAAAACCCTGAACTGATTGGCAAGCGAAACATCAACAAACACCAAATAAATTTTTATTCGATAGACAAGGAAGTCGGTGTTGGCCGCCAGTTCGCTCAGGAAGTGGATCGTTCTGCCAAATTGGTTGAAGACCCGATCATCGTCGAATACATCAACAAAGTTGGCCAGAATCTGGTGCTTCATTCAGATGCAAAAGTTCCTTTTACGATCAAAGTGGTTGACGCCGATGAAGTCAATGCTTTTGCTTTGCCCGGCGGGTTCTTTTACGTTAATAAAGGATTGATTCTGGCGGCTGATAACGAATCTGAATTGGCTGGGCCGATGGCTCACGAAATCGCACACGTTGCCGCTCGTCACGGAGTCGAGCAGGCCTCAAAGGGCGAGCTGGTCAATTGGAGTACTTTGCCGTTGATCTTTCTTGGTGGGTGGGGAGGTTTTGGCGCTCGGCAGGCGGCCAGTATCTTCATCCCTGTCGGCTTTCTGAAATTCAGCCGCAATGCCGAATACGAGGCCGATATGTTGGGAGTGCAGTATCTGTGGGCTACTGGTTACGATCCGCGTTCAATGGCGAGCTTCTTTGAAAAACTGCAAGCACAGGAAAAGAAAAAGCCAGGCACGATCAACAAAATTTTCAGCACGCATCCGGTGGTTGGCGATCGTATTGAAAAAGTGAATTCTCTGATCGCGCGGTTCCCTGAGCGCAGCGAGTACACAATCAATACTTCAGAATTCCAGCAAGTCAAAAATCGTTTGATCTCTATTACCAATGCTCGTTCGACAGGCGGTCGTGGCGGTGCTACTGAAGCCGACAGCAAGCGCCCGACTTTGAAACGTCGCCAGCCCGGCGCTCCTGGCGAAAATAGTGACGCCAGTTCCGGCGGCGCAAGCAGTGAGCCTGAAACAAAAGACCGCCCGACGCTTCGCAAGCAAGGCGAAAAGCCACCGGGCAACTAATAGACAATAAAAATGCTGTGGATGAAAAAAAGCCCGCGAATCAGAAGGTTCGCGGGCTTTTTGGTCTCTTGGCTTCAGATTTTCACTCAGCGTAAGACATTGCTGGTTTCGGCTTCGCGTATCAGCCTTTCGGCATCCTCAGGCAAGAGGAATTTTTGCTGCAACAGTTTCTCAACCGCCGCGCGCACAGCGGCCACATAACCGGCGTGATCGCGGTAACGTTCTTCCAGCGAAGGTCGCGGATCGCCAACTGCTTCACGCTCGGCTTTGGTTTTGGCGAATGGAATAAAGCCGCCTGAAAAGCCACAGACACGGCCTTTGTAAAAACCGGCGCGTGTGACGTTCCAGCCCAGGTATGTACCCAACGGAGCCTGATGCAGCGCCGAGGCTACACCGCTTGTTTCGTTGCCGTCGGCATTTACTTTCGGAACAAGCAGAGGCAGCACTCGCTTGATGGTCGGTGGTTGAATTGTCAGAACTCCTGACAGGTCGTTGTAATTAAACTCAGCGCCAAAATCGTAATCCAGAAAAGCGTTGAGCAGGTTGTCAGGCAGCGGCCAGCCTGGGATTGCAGGGAAGCCCATTGCTGCCGCTCGCGGCCAAACCAGTTGGTTTTGCTCCAACCGAGGATATTGGCTAGGCGGTGGAGCAATGTCTTTTATCACCCAGTCGGTCAGAGCTACGAACAATGCCCGTGTCGTGTCTGATTGCGGATTGTTGTTGTTGGGCAATTCACATGCGCCCACGCCTGTCGTTTGTGAAGCTGTTGCCGAAGCCAAGGTTGTGCTGAATCCGCCGCGTCCTCCGCCGTGAGTCGTGCCGGGGAAGTAATACCGCCGAACATTTGTTGGCAGCGGAATGTCTGCGTCGGCTTTCAAGCCAACCAGATTCGGCGACATTCGCAATCCCCAGAATTCAGCCGAACCGAAAGTCTCGAAAATCCTCGGACAAGTTCTGGTCACTGCGCATCTGTCCAACATACTTGCCGTTTTTCTGCCGCGGACAGCGTCTTCGTGTTTGCCCCACCATAAAACTGCTTCGCTGCCGGGTTCGTACATATTTGCCGCGCCGCCAGGATGCGCGAAGCGAATGTTCAGCGCCATTTGTCGCCCGGCGATGTGATCGTTCGCGCCTTCCCAAACGATTCGATTGGCTTCGTCCTGATTGAATCCCAGGTGAATGAAAGTCTTGATGAAGTTGCCGGATTGCGAATTTCCTTGAGCAATTGAGTGAGTGATTCGACCGGCGATTGGATTGGCAGTTCCGGCATCATCCGTGGCCGAGCGCCGAAAGAACGAAGTGATGTCTCGCGTGGCCGCAAAGCCAATGCCCAACACCAGCGGGTCTTTGGCCGTGTAAACCAGTTCGTAAAGATAGGCCGGGTCGAAACCGTTTTTCAGGCAAAGTTTGTTGGCGTCAGGCGAGCCTGGGAAAGCAGATTTGCCGCAATCGGCAAACGCCCATTCAGAACTGGCGATTGGAATGATCGCGCCTTCTTCAGAAGCCCGGCGAGTCAAAGTGGCTTTGGTCGTGTCGAGCGATGCCGCCGTGTGAGCAACCGGCAACGGTAAAGTATTTGTGCTTCCTGGCATATTACTGAAACGAGCCAGCACCGTTCCGGTGATGCTGGAACCGTCTGGATTTTTGGCAATCGGCACGCTAATGGTTTCAAAGCCGGCGCGCGGAGCCAAATCGCCCTGCCAACCGCTGAACAAAATGACGTAACCGCGCTTCATCAAAAATTCTTCGCCGGATTCGCCCGCGACGCTGTAACCGCCGCTTAAGGCTCGATTGCCGCGATTCGGCACTGAGTAAAGCAATACGCCGTTCGTTTTGGTGAGGTCAATCGGTTTCAGCATCATAAAAGTGGCGACGTATTCGACCATTCCTCGCGCATTGCGCGGAGCAAATTGAATGTCGGTGATGATCGAATTGTGCGGGTCTTTTGGATCAAGCTCTCCAAAGGCCTTGCCTGTCAGCATTTCGTATTGGCCGACATTGCCGAATGATTTGCCTTCGCTGATGGGCGATTGTTTCTGTTCGATCAGAATCCGAATAACGCGCGCCTCGGCATTGATTGAGCAGGCAATGATTACTGCTGCCGCGATGAACAATCCGGCGAGATGAAAACGATGTTTTGTCATTGAGTACGCTCCTAAAAGTTCGTAGTCCCGCTTTTGGGCAGAATGGGTCTGGTCGCCGAGACCTTCCGCCTAAAGGCGGGACTACAGGCTTTTTGTTATTTCTTCAGCAATCCCTGCAAGCCAAGCCAGTCGCCAAAGCGATCAATCCATTGATCAGACGGCAGGTTTTGTTTCTTCATTCCGAAGCCGTGGCCGCCTTTGGAATACAGGTGCATTTCGGCGGGCTTCTTCGCGGCAATCCATTGACTGTAAAGTTTGACGCTGTCAGGAGCCAAGCCAAGTTGATCATCGGTTGCCGCCACTATGAACATCGGTGGAGCGTCTTTCGGAACTTCGGCTGGTTTGACCGCTCCCAGGTAAACATAAATTGGAGCAACGAAGTCCGGGCGGTTATCCGCCGAGTACTGAAACGCGACCGAAGCCGTCACCGTTCCGCCAGCAGAAAATCCCATAAAGCCAATGCGATTCGCGTTTACTCCAAATTCGGCTGCGTGTTTGCGAACGTAACTCATTGCCGCCAGACCGTCGGCAACTGCCAGCGGAACTACGTCAACGTTTGCGGCATCAACATTGACACGAGCGCCGCCGCCCATTTTGGCCATCACTTCTTTCACTCCGTCTTCGCCGGTTGGAACCAACCGGTATTTCAAAACGAAAGCGGTAACTCCACGAGCCGCCAGCCATTTGGCTACGTCAACGCCTTCGCTGTTGATTGAAAGCGCGTGGAAACCTCCGCCGGGACAGATAATCACAGCAGTTCCATTGGCTTTATCTGCTTCAGGTGAAAAGACAGTCAACGTCGGATTGACGACATTGGTGACGACTTGAGTGTTCCAAATCTGAGAGAAGTACTCTTTCTCTTGATGCTTCCAATGTTCCGAACCCGGCGCAGCGCCCGGATATAAACGAATAACTTTTTGCGCCTGAACGACATTGGTCAGAACGAAAAGCAATACGACCGCGAGGAATATCTTGAACTTCATGGTGCTCCTTTTGTCTAATTGTGTTGGTTGGGATGTTCCTCAAACTACCCTTACAGACCGTTTGGGGCAAGCAAAGCGGTTGGCTAAACCTAAAAAAGAAAGACAGCCTGTCGGAAAGCTAATTTTCGGCCTGCTGCCGGCGGGCATTGGTGTAAAAGCTTTTCAGGCAGGCTGCTTGAACGGGTTGGCTTGATACCAGATAATGCCCGTGCTTGTTCAAGCAATGTCGGGTATAAGTTTTGTTTTGTAAGGAAGCTGCATACCGCTGATGCTGGAAACTCCAAAGATGACGCAAAAAATGGTGGACATTCATTGTCACATCCTGCCGGAAACGGACGATGGGGCGACTTCTGTGGAAGAGTCAGTCGCGATGTGCAGAGCAGCGGCAGCAGATGGAATCAAAACCATCATCGCCACTCCGCATATGTTCGACGGAGTTCATACCACTCCCGACAGCGAATCCATTCGTCGCAGGATTGATAGGGTAATGGCTGCGGCAGACAATTGTGTTCAAATCGTTCCCGGCGGAGAAGTCAGATATAGTTACGAGATTTTCCAGGAAGCTGAAAACCCTAACACTCGGATCAAGCTCAACGGCACTTCATACATGTTGCTGGAGTTTCCTTTTCAATCAATCCCACCGAACATTGAAATGACCATCTTTCAGATTCTGAGCTTAGGCATTACGCCGGTCATTGCTCATCCTGAACGCAACAAACGCATCCAGGACAATCCTAAAATCATCGCCGACCTGGTCGAACGCGGAGCCTTCTCTCAAGTGGACGCAGGCAGTTTGACCAAAAGCTTCGGGCCGGAATCGTATCAGTCAGCAAAAAAAATTCTGGAAGCCGGGTTGGCTCATTTCATTGCTACGGACGCGCATCATCAGGATCGTCGTCGCCCGATTCTGTCCGCTGCCGTTGCTGTCGCCGCCGAATTGGTTGGCGAAGATTATGCCCGTGCAATGGTCGAAGATAACCCTGAAGCTCTGGTCAATGACCGAGCGATTCCTGTTCAGCCGGATGTGGATATGGACGCTCTGCTTGGCCGTAAAAAGAGTTGGTTTGCATTTTGGAAATAAGACTCATTGAGTTAGTGCCACTCACGGTGCTGACTCCCTAACCGGAGAATTGATTCGTGATTATCAAGCTTAGATTTAACATCAGGCCGGTCGTCAAGTTGGCAACAGTTCTGGCTTTGATTGCGGTTTTTTCGCTCAGTTCGACTGGCGTTTCAGCCAAACCGCAATGGCAGTTGCTGAAGCTGAAAAATGGCATGGATGTGATTGTCGTTGAAAACCGTTCAGTGCCACTGGTTACGGTTGAAATTGCCGTCAAGAATGGCGCTTACACCGAACCGCCGGAATACAACGGACTGTCGCATTTATACGAGCACATGTTTTTCAAATCGAACGAAAAGTCTAAAGCCGAGGGCTATCATGACCGCGCGTCCGAACTTGGAATGCTCAGCAACGCGACTACGCGCGAAGAAGTCGTCAACTATTTCACCACGACTATCAATTCCGGTCTGAGCGAAGCCATGACTCTGATACGCGATTCAATTCGTTACCCACTTTTCGACAAGCAGGAACTGGATCAGGAAATTCAGATCGTGATTGACGAATTGAACCAGCACCTTTCCAACCCATTCAACTATCTGTTTGAAGCTACCAATCAGAGGCTTTGGTACAAATATCCTTCGCGCAAACGCCCCGGTGGTGACCCGGAAACCGTGGCCAAGGCTACACCGGAAATGATGCGCGTCATCCAGAAGAAGTTTTACATCCCGAATAATTCAGCCCTGGTTGTTGCGGGAGATGTCAGTGCCCAGGAGGTTTTCAAGCTTGCCGGCGAGATTTTCGGAGACTGGCCTCGCGGCGAAGACCCTTTCATCAAAGATCCGATCCCGCGTCATCCACCGCTGCCGAAAGACGCAGTGGTGATTGTCAATCAGCCTGTCAATTCGGCGACTATTCAAATTTCCTGGCTTGGCCCTTCCACGGATATTGATGCTCCGGGGACTTACGCCGCTGATGTTTTTTCATTTATTTTGAGCCAGCCGAACTCGCAATTCACTCGCGCCCTGGTTGATACGGGACTGACAACTGCAGGCGGGATCAATTATTACACTCAGAAAAATGTCGGGCCGATTTCGATCACGGCCCAGGCAAGTCCTGAAAAGCTTAAGGCTGCGCTGAAAGCTATCAATGCCGAAATTGCTAAATTCGACTCGGCTGATTATTTCACCGACGAGGAATTGGCAAGCGCCAAAACATTACTGGATGTGAACGGAATTTATGAGCGCGAAAAGCCGTCGGAGTACGCCCACGTACTCAGTTTTTGGTGGGCAAGTTCCGGCCTGGATTATTTTGGTGGGTACATTGACAACCTGAATAAAGTCACGCGCGAAGATTTGAAGCAATACGTGCGCAGATACATCAAGAACAAAAACCGTGTCGTGACGGTCATGGTATCCGAAGCAGATCAAAAACGAATCGGCCTGACAGATCAGGATTTGCTTGCACGATTGGATGCGGTTGGCGCTGCTGTCGCTGACAAGCCCGCGCCAAAAATAGGCGGCAAAGGCGTGTCGGCCAAGAAACCGGTTGGTAAGGCCAAGCCGAAACCGTAGCCGGAAAAATGTTCTCTGCCAAGATACACGAAGAGACACGAAGAAAGCATAACTCTTTACCAACAAACCAAAGATGAATATAAAAACTCCGTTCGCCAAAATTCCTCTCATCGCTCTAAACATCGCGCTTGTTTTTATGTTGTCGGTTTCGGCTTATGCCCAAGCCTCTGCTCCAGCCAGAGCTTCCGATACGACGACCGATTTCACCTTGGCCAACGGTTTGAAAACGATTCATCGTCAGGTAACCGGCAATGAAGTTGTGGCCGTGCAAATATACTTTCGCGGTGGAACTCGCAACATCACGGAAAAGAATGCCGGTATTGAATCACTGATGTTTGAAGCCGCTCAACAGGGAACCAAAAACTTCAGCAAGAGCCAGCTCAATCGCGAACTGGCCAGGATGGGGACAATCATTGATTCGGCTGGCGGTTACGATTTCAGCGTGATTGCCATGCGCTGCGTGCGGAAGAACTTTGATAGATCGTGGGAGTTGCTGACCGACATTATTCTGAATCCGCTGTTTGACGAAAAAGAAGTCGCCTTGCTCAAAGACCAAACCATTAACGGGTTGCGTCAACAAGATGATAATCCTGAAAGCTCGGTGGCAATTCTTAGTAACAAGCTTCTCTACTCATCGCATCCTTATGACAATTCACCTGATGGCACAGTTGAATCGGTTGGAGCTTTAACGGCTGCCGATCTGAAAGCTCATCACTCCAAAATTCTGGGCGCGGGAAGAATGGTTGCTGTTGTGGTCGGTAACGTCACGTCGCCGGAAATCCGCCAGAAGATTGAATCCAGTTTTGGCAAGTTGTCCAAAGGCGATTTCAAAAACGAGACCATTCAGGCTTTTGCCAAAGCCAAGACTCCAGAGTTCGAAGTCATTAAACGTAACGTAGCCACCAACTACATTCGCGGGACATTTGCCGCGCCGCCGCTGGATCATCCTGATTACCCGGCGTTTTCGGTGGCCATAGACATTCTTGGGCAACTTTTCTTTCAGGAAGTCCGGGTACGTCGTAATCTTAGTTACGGCGCTGATGCTACTGTGCTTTCTAATCGAGCCAACTCCGGTTTTTTGACGGTCACAACTCCCAAACCGAACGAAACTATCCGAGTAATGTTCGATCAAATAGATTTTTTGCAGCGTCAAACCATTCGCGAAGAGGGGTTGAGTTCTATCGTCAGCGGCTTTTTAACCAAGTATTACACCAAGCTGGAAACCAACGATGCCCAGGCGGCCAGACTGGCTGAATACGAGTTGCTTGGCGGAGACTGGCATAGATTGCTGACCTGGATTGACTCCGTCAACAAAGTCAAACCTGAAGACATTACTCGCGTCTGCCGAACATATCTTAAGAATTTTCATTTTGCCGTCGCCGGTGAACCCAGTCAGTTCGATAGAGATTTGTTTTTAAGCCGATAAGTTTTCTTGTTCCTATTTTTAGATGCCGAGAGCGCACGTTGACGGTTGTCGGCTGTATGCGTAGACTACGCCGCGTTCTTGACTATCTTGGCTCGGCGCTAATTTCCAGCCGAGCGCATTCAGAAGTAAATCAATTTAGAAAATTTGTAAGTCTATGCCGTCTGGTTGCCGGTCGAAAGACCGCTTTGCTGGCCAGCGTCTTCGTTTACTTAAGTTTAGGTGACTTGGGGAATGAATAGCACAAAGACATTTATCGTTGTCACTGCAACGGCGTTTGTTTTTGCCATCTCCTCGGCTTGTAATAAAAACAAGCCGGCGGTCGAAAAACCGATGGTTGAGACTTCGATTTCTGCCCCAACTACCACGCAAGACCCAAGTCCTTCCTGCGATAAAACCGCCAAAAGCTGCGTGCGCTTTGCTGTGCTTGGGGATTTCGGGGATCAAAACAACGATAGCGGCAGCCCTGAACAGAATGTTGCCAGTATGGTTCTTGGCTGGGAGCCGCAGTTCATCATCACCGTTGGCGATAACAATTATCCTTGTGGCAAGGCCAGCACAATCGTTGCCAACAGCCAGCCTTATTGCGATTACATTTATAACCCTGGAGCTATGCCTTCACCTTGTGCCGGGACGGCCACGACAAATCAGGTAAACGCTTTTTTTCCTGCGCCTGGAAATCACGAGTGGTATTCGGCGAACGCGACGCCATACCTCCAATTTTTTACGCGCTTGCCAACCAACAGCAGCGGGACCCAGCCTAATCAGCGGTATTACGACCTGACCTGGAAGACGCGCGACAATCAGTCTTCGCCGGTTCACCTGTTTGCGATAGACAGCGAAGACCCGTTGGCTTACGAAGGGAATTGCAAATTGACCAGAAGCACGGCGACTTTCGAACCTGATGGCGCGACAGTCGGATCGGTTCAGTACAACTGGTACAAAGCCGCGGTCGGTCAAGCGACCGAACCCTGGAAGATTGCTTACTTTCATCACGCACCTTACTCCTGCAACAACGACAGCGACAACTCTGAGTGGATGCAATGGGATTTTGAAAGTATGGGAACAAGCGCCGTGCTGACGGGGCATCAACATGTTTACCAGCGGTTTTCCAAAAAGAGTTCCAAGGATCACCCATACATCACCAATGGAGCGGGCGGAACCGAGTTGAAGCATCATTGCAGCAAGTTGGGTAGCGATTTCGGAAAAGAGCAGTACATCACCGGAGAATACGGCGCAATTCTGGCCGAAGCGACTGATACTACGATCACGTTCTTTTTCTATACAACTGACGGTTCCGACGCGACTTTGTCGGACTGGGTGCAGGTGGCAAAGAATAGTTCCGGCGGCGGACAAACAATGACTTGTAAGGGCTGCTGACAGATTGTTGAGTCGTAGCTTCAATAACAACTTAGACCATCTTAGAAAGGAGATATGACGGCAGTCAGGCAACTAATGATTGTCGTCAGATCGAAATGGCTGAATCACGAACTGACTTACAAAACAGGCGCTTCGGCTCCACCTTCAGGCGCGATTCCTGGTGGCTGGAGGTTTTGCCGATTGTCGCCGTTATGGGAGGCTTCAGCCTCTACGCTACCTGGCGTGCGTTTCAGGGGGCGGATTACGAATGGGGGCCTTACCTGTCACCTTTCTACTCGCCATTGATTGATCCAGAGCATAAATGGTGGCCTCTATCGCCGGCATTATTGATTCTGGTCGCGCCACTCGGCTTTCGGGGAACCTGTTACTACTATCGTAAAGCCTTGTATCGTGCATTCCTTCTATCGCCGCCTTCCTGTGCAGTCACTGGGCGCGGAGCAGGCAGTTACTCAGGCGAACGCAAATTTCCATTTGTTCTGCAAAACCTGCATCGGTATTTTTTGTACCTGGCGATACTGTTCATCGCCATTCTGGCTTACGACGCGGTCAAGGCGTTCTTTTTCGCGGACGGTTTCGGCGTTGGTGTTGGCTCGTTGGTGATGACAGTAAACGTAGTTCTGTTGGGCTGTTATACCTTTTCCTGCCATTCACTACGACACATCATTGGCGGCAAGCTGGATTGTTTTTCCTGCGCGGTTGCAGGCGGCACGCGTTACAAGGCGTGGAAAGGCGTCAGTTTTATGAATGAACGCCATATGTTTTTTGCCTGGCTGAGCTTGTTTTCTGTCGCCTTGACCGATCTGTACATCAAGCTGGTGTGCGTAGGCGCGATTACCGATCTGAGACTGCTTTAGTCAGCACTGCGTGCGGTAACAAGAGGGCAGCAAAGATAGCCGCTCCCAACCGACCACAGTATTGACCTCTTCCCTGACAATCATGGCAAACGAAAAATACGAAACTCACGAACACGATGTACTTATCATTGGCGCTGGTGGTGCTGGGTTGCGCGCCTCGATTGAAGCTCTAAATCATGGCGCTTCGGTTGGAGTCGTCTGCAAATCGCTGCTGGGCAAGGCTCATACAGTCATGGCCGAAGGCGGAGTCGCTGCTGCGATGGCCAACGTTGACGCTGCCGACGGTTGGAAACCGCACTTCCGCGACACAATGCGCGGCGGTAAATTCATGAACAACTGGCGCATGGCTCAGCTTCATGCCCAGGAAGCGCCGGATCGCGTGCTGGAGCTGGAAAAGTGGGGCGCTCTATTTGACCGAACCCCTGACGGCAAAATCTTGCAACGCGCTTTCGGCGGCCATACTTATAAACGCCTGGCTCACGTCGGCGACCGCACAGGCTTGGAAATGATCCGCACCTTGCAAGATCGCGGAGTTCAGCAAGGCGTTGATGTTTACATGGAATGCACAGTCACCAGGTTGTTGAAAGATGGCGACCGAGTTGTCGGAGCTTTTGCTTATTGGCGCGAAACGGGGCGTTTTGTTGTCTTCAAAGCCAAAGCCATAGTCATTTGCACCGGCGGTATTGGCAAAGCCTGGCGCGTGACTTCCAATTCGTGGGAGTACACAGGCGACGGCCAATCGCTGGCTTACGACGCCGGAGCCGAACTCAAAGATATGGAGTTCGTCCAGTTTCATCCGACTGGAATGGTATGGCCGCCGGGAGTGCAGGGAATTCTGGTGACTGAAGCTGTGCGCGGCGAAGGCGGAATCCTTCGCAATAAACAGGGCGAACGCTTCATGGAAAAGTACGACCCGAAACGAATGGAACTTTCGACACGCGACGTTGTGGCGCGTTCGATTTACACCGAAGTCCGCGAAGGACGTGGTTCTGAACACGGCGGCGCGTATTTGGACATTTCGCATAAGCCGGGCGATTACGTGAAGAAAAAGCTGCCGAGCATGTATCACCAATTCAAGGAACTGGCCGACGTTGACATCACCAAAGGCCCGATGGAGGTTGGCCCGACCTGTCATTATGTGATGGGCGGAATCAACGTCGAAGCCGAAACTGGCGCGGCCACTGTCAAAGGGCTTTATGCCGCCGGAGAAGCCGCCGCCGGATTACACGGCGGAAATCGTCTTGGCGGAAATTCGCTATCAGACCTGCTGGTTTTTGGCCGTCGAGCTGGAATGGCCGCCGCTCAACACGCCAACAGCGCGGGAACGTCTGCCATCGGCAACGACCAAATAGAAGCCGCAGCGCGCGAAATGCTGGAACCGTTTGAGCGAACTTCAGGCGAATCGCCTTACGACGTGCATCGTGACTTGCAGGAGTCAATGCAGGATTTGGTGGGCATCTTCCGCAATCAGGAAGACATGACCAAAGGCTTGGACAACATCGAACAGTTCAAGGAACGCGCAAAGAAAGTCCGCGTGGATGGTTCGCGCATGTTCAATCCTGGCTGGCACCTGGCGCGCGACCTCAGAAACATGCTCATCGTTTCTGAAGCCGTCGCGTTGTCGGCGCGCGAACGCAAAGAAAGTCGTGGCGCTCACGCGCGCGTGGATTTTGAAAAACTCGACGATGAGATTTGGGGCAAACAGCACAACATCATCAAGCGCAACAGCGATGGCAGCATGAATTTGAGCCAGCGCAAGCTGATGGAAATGCCCGACGAATTGAAGCAAGTCTTGGCGGAGGATAAATAATGGCTGAAGCAACTTTAAGAGTTTATCGCGGCGATAAAGACGGCGGCGAACACCAGGATTTCCAGGTTCCCATTGCCCCTGGAATGGTTGTGCTGGACGCGCTGCATTACATTCAGGGGCACCAGGCTCCTGACTTGGCCGTTCGCTGGAATTGCAAAGCCGCCAAGTGCGGGTCGTGTTCCGCCGAAGTTAATGGCCGTCCGCGCTTGACCTGCAAAACCAGAATGGATGCGCTGCCGCTGGATCAACCAATCGTGGTTAACCCGCTAAAAACTTTTCCACTCATCAAAGACTTGGTGACGGATGTTTCGCTGAATTACCGAATCAACAAAAAGATTCCGGCCTTCACGCCGCGCGAAAACACCGACTGGAAAATGCAACAGGACGACATTGATCGCGTGCAGGAGTTCCGCAAGTGCATCGAATGTTTCCTTTGCCAAAACGTTTGTCACGTCTTGCGCGATCACCAGAAGACCGAAGAGTTTGGCGGCCCGCGCTTTTTCGTTCGCGTCGCCGGGCTGGATATGCACCCGCTGGACAGCCTTTCACGCACGGATTTACTGAAAGACGAACTCGGTATAGGATTTTGCAACATCACCAAATGCTGCACTGAAGTTTGCCCAGAAGACATTCACATTACCGACAACGCCATCATCCCGTTGAAAGAGCGCGTGGTTGACGATCATTACGATCCGGTTATGTGGGTGATTCGCAAGCTGACCGGCAAAGGCAAGAAGTAAGTGTTCAAGTTTGTCCCCCACGCCAAGCCGCAAAGGCGCAAAGAAAGGTCAGAAGGTGACTTTCTTTTTTTCTTGGCGACTTTGCGGCTTGGCGTGAACCATTTAATTCCATTCGGAGAGAATTCGTGTTCGAGCTAAAGCCAATTCACAAAGACGCGCTGAATCAGGCGCTGGAAAAAGCCCATCATTACCGCTTGCTGAATGAACCGGGCGAGGCCGAAAGCATTTGTCTGGACGTTCTGGAAATCGAGCCAGAAAATCAGGATGCTTTAGTGACTTTGCTCCTGGCGTTAACTGATCGCTTTGCCAAAGGCTATGGCAGTGGTGTGACTCAGGCCAAAGAAGTTTTGCCGCGCATCAAGGATGATTATCAGCGAGATTATTACGCCGGAATTCTCTGCGAGCGGCAAGCCAAGGCTCGGCTCAACCACGGCGGGCCAGGCAGCAGCCACGATGCTTACGAATACTTGCGTGAAGCTATGCGCCATTTTGAAAAAGCTGAAGTCTGTCGTCCCGAAGGCAATGACGATTCGATTTTGCGCTGGAACGCCTGTGCCAGAATTATCATGCGAAACAATCTGTCGGCCAGAGCTTCGGATGGAACAGAGCCTTATCTGGAATAATAGGCTCGTCAGTGAGGTCCGGTAATGTAAACGCCCTGCTTTTTGAATCATGATTCGCAAAAGCAGGGCGCCTTGTCCTTACAGGCAAAGATAAGTTTCTATTTTTTCTGAGATTCGACAGCGATATTGAGATAACGGCTGGCTTCTTCAGACCATTTAGTTTTTGGTTCGACGACCAAAAAGCGTCGCCAACTTTCTTCCGCTTCTTTCCAGGATTTTGTAGTCTGGTAAAACAGCGCAATGTTGAAAATCGTGTCGGCTGATGTTGGATTATGGCTGAGTGCCTGATCCAGATGCTTCTTGCAATTATCGAAATCAGCTTGCGCTTTTTCCGGTTGAGAACCGGCCAAGTAGAGCTTGCCTCTTTCAAGGAACGCTACAGCCAGATCGGTATGAACCGCCGGGTTATTTGAAGCTGCCATTGCCGCATTGTTCAGGTTAGCGATGGCTTCGTCGAATTTTTTTTGGGTTAGGTAGTATTTTCCCAGCCCATGAAGAGAAGAAGCAGTTGGCTTTTCACTCATCAATTCCTGAAACGCTTTATCAGCAATTTTTAGCTTGGCAGCGCTGGATTGATTGGGGGACTTTGGTGAGCCTGAGAAATTGGCATAAGGAAAGCCTGTGATTCGGGCTTCGAGCGGTCTGTGTTCGCCGTAGGCACCTTTCAAGGCGTTGATGCCAGTTCTCAAGTCGGATTGAAGTAAGGCCCACCAACTGAATATACCGAATCCAATCACCAACAGTGCCGTTGCTGCTTTTAACACGGGAGGGGGAAAGACTTGAGCCAGTGCGTTTTGAACTCGCTCCCAAAAAGCTGCTTGCGGAGCCGTTTTAGCAGGGAAATCGTTTAAGTATTTCTTCAGAACCTGTGTGATTTTCAGCTTCTGCCGGCCTTCTGGTGATGCCAAAAATAGTTTTTGGTAATTGACCTTTTGTTGAGGGGATAATTGGTTTGTCCTGTAATCGTCAATCAGGTCTTCTTCGACGATCAGCATCTGCTCCATGTAATCGTTGTCAATCAACAGACGCTCTTCAATCAATTGTTGCTGGTCTGCCGGTAATTCACCTAGCAAGTAGCTACGTAATTGTGTGTCGTTTCCTAAAGCTTCTTTTTTCATTTACATGCTCAGCCCCTTTAGTGGTTAGGATAGTTCTGCCAGTCGTTTAAGGAGCAATTTGGTAAAGTGTTTCGCCTTTGGTCCTGTTAATATCTCAAGCACAGCCTCAAGCACTCCTCCAGCGAGCCTCTTATGCGGTGGGCACGAATTCTTAACGCATTCAGGCCAATTCCCAGTTCATCTGCAATTTGTTTGCGGTGGTCAATCTTGGCTCGTTTGCTCTCCTGGTAATAACCGACAACGAGCTTGCGCTGTGGCGGAGTTAGCTGCTTCAAGCAGTGTTCCAGGCAGCTAAATTCCTCTTCTTTTGTTTCGTCAACAGAGTTAGCTGACAGGCTGGTGTGATCGTGCTCCGGCAATGGCTCCAAGCGGTCAGTCTCTTTGACGTATTCCAGATGTAGGTTTCGCGCTACGACGATGATGTAACGTGCGGGTTCACCCTCGTAGGTTTCAATCATGCTCGGCAGGCGGCGCATAACGCGGTTGAAAGTTTCGTCAACCAGGTCTTCAGAGCAGTGACAGCCGCGTCGGTTAAAGATGGCTATCAGGTTGCGGCGAATGCCTTCGTAACGTTGGGCAGCAATTTCTTCGTTTTGATCCAGCCAGCGAAGAAAAAGCTTGAAATCTTCCGGCGTTGGTTGCCAGTTATTGCGCATCAGATAATAGAAGAAAAAAGTACGGCTTGATGAAGCCTCGATTAATCGCTGGCAGACAAATTCAGCAGTCTTTACAGTCAATGCAAGACACAACCCGACAAATGAGTCTGTTGAGAAAGCTGACCGACTATGAAGAAGTTGCTGAACTGCTGGCTAAAAATGAGGTCTAAAACTGCGACCGGTGGGATTATCAAATGGGGAAGACGGCAAATCAAGAGCTTGGTTGTTGGGGAAGGAGAAGAGCTGCGAGCTTTTGTAATTACAGCTCGCAGCTCGTGAGATACGTCTAAATTCCTGATTACCAGCTTGCGAGTCCCAATCGTTTGAGCGCGTGAGCGGTAGGATAGCCCGTAGCGGAAATTTGATTGGTAGACTGGAAGCGACGCATTGCATCAATCGTGGCTTCGTCGTAGTTGCCGGAAGTTTCACCGGAGTAAAACCCCTTGCTTGCCAGAGCCTGTTGAATCTGAATTACCCGCATCGTGTCAATATTCACTTTGCGCGAGGGAGTAATGGTTCCGACATCGTTGCTCAACTGATTGCTAGGCTGCGGAGGGCTTAATAATTTGGACAACTCGCTTGAGTTGGTTGAGCCGTATTCTAGAACTTCTATGCGGTCGGGAACAATTTTTGGCGAAGGGTCTGGTGCATACTTTTCTTCCGCATACCTTCGCGATCGTTTGCTTCTTTTAGCGACTGTTCGGCGGGCCGATTTGCTCCGGGCAGTTTTTGATTTTTTACTTTTAGCTGATGAAGCAACGGCTTTTTTCTTTTTACCTTTGGCTTCAACCGAAATCGTGTTTGCTGTTATTAAAACAGCAGCAGCCAACAGGCCTGTGAGGAGCAGGGAGAGTTTGCGTAAGTGCATCGTTTATTGACCTCCGGGGCATGGGATTGTCGTTAACAATGATTCGCAGCGCGTAAACCCAGAAACGGTTACTGCGATTGAATAGGCCATCAAGCCGCGTGACTTTTTTTAAGGCCTGTTGAAAGAGATAAAAATTCGCGGATTCGGGTAAAACTTTTGTCTGTAAACTTGAAGAACAATAGGCTCACCAGCATTGATGTCAGAAAGAGCTTCCTTGAAACCCTCAACATTTCTGACTTGTTGCCGATTTATAGATTCGACCACATCATTTACTTTCAAGCCAGCATCATCTGAAATACTTCCAGCTTCGACTCGAATGACGGTGACACCCATAACTGAGCCAAGCGCGTGTTCCAGGATTCGAGTCGGTGTCAGGTTTTGAACAGAGATTCCAATGGTTTGCCGCGGAGAAAGTTCTGATTCGCTAGCTTTTAACGAATTAGTCACAGCCGGAAAATCCGAACCTGGTCGCTGACTGATGACAACTGAGAGTGTCATTTCTTTGCCATCACGAAAAATCTTGATTGGCGCCGGAGCACCGACAGGAGCCGAAGCGACTCGCCTGACAAGGTCTGAATCGTCTTTGATTCGGTCGCCACGAAACTCAAGTACAATGTCGTTTAGTTTCAAACCTGCTTTCGCAGCAGGGCTTTCTACCGCACGGTTGCCAGCTAACACTGTGTCGCTGATGTTGCTAATGATCGCTCCACGAGCAACCGGTAGGTTATAGATTTTAGCGATTTGAGGAGTTACACGCTCGGTCATTGCACCAAGAAAACCGCGAACGACCCGGCCATTCTTAACCAACTGTCTGTAAACAGCAATGGCTTCCAGCGAAGGAAGCGCAAAACAGATGCCGTTGTAATCTCCTGTGCTGGTGGCAATTGCGGAGTTGATGCCGATCAGTTCGCCCGACAAATTGATGAGAGGCCCGCCGGAGTTTCCTCGATTGATGGCCGCGTCGGTTTGCAGAAAGAATTGAAAGCCGACTCGTTTGTACAACTCGGACGAATCGCGTTCTTTGGCGCTGATGATTCCGGCGGTGACAGTTTGATCCAGCCCGAACGGAGAACCGATTGCCAGCACCCAATCTCCCACGCGCATTTTTTCAGAATCACCAAGCCTGACCGCAGTCAACGGAGCAATCGGGTCAACCTTGACGACTGCCAGATCAACCTCAGCGTCGCTCCCGATCAACCGAGCCGTAAGCTCAGTTCCGTCGGAAAGTCGAACCTTGATCCGGTCAACCTGATTTACGACGTGGCGATTGGTCAGAATGTAGCCTTGCGGATCAACTATCACCCCTGAGCCATTGCCTCGCTGAGCCTGTTCGTTGTTGCTGTATGGCAAAGCTGAATCCAGCGACGGACGGGGAAGCGCATACAACTCAGAATCACGGCTTTGCTGTTTGACGGGTTTAGTGACGGTAGAAATGTTGACGACTGCGGGTTCGACCAGGCGGGCGACTTCGACAAAAGCTGAAGCCAATTCAGAATTGACCTCTTTGTTGCCCGCTTTGACGGGGTTGGGCTGACGCGAAAGCGCGGCACCTATGATGACTCCGGCAGCCAGAAAACAGGCTGCCACAGAAACCAGAATTGCACGCCGCCGAGAGCGACGATAATTTTCGAGCAATTCGCTGTTGTCTTGAGCGAAATTCTTCATAACCATACCGCTTGCTAAAAAGTTTGTTGCTCTGTCAGTTTGAATATCAGGGTCGAATGAGAGGAGAAAACCACTTCGATTAAGCGAGGCGGATTATAGCAGAAGCCTTTTGCCAATTGACAACCTACTTTCGACGCAATGCCGCCGGTTCTCTGGCTCGCCGGCAAATTTGCGACACGCCTGAAAATTGATGCTCAAAGAAAAA
>JAGNMH010000170.1 GCA_017991275.1 Acidobacteriota bacterium | reverse complement strand
GGAGGTTTGCAGCGCATCACCATCAGTTTGGATTCACTGACGCCGGAACGATTTTCGCTGCTGACTGGGCGCAACGAACTGACTCGCGTGCTGGACGGAATTGACGCCGCCATCGAAGCCGGGCTGCATCCGGTCAAAGTCAATTGCGTCATGATGCGCGGCATCAACGATGACCAGGCAGTCAGCTTTGCCGAATTCGCACGCACCAAAGGTGTTCACGTTCGCTTCATAGAATTCATGCCGCTGGACAACGGCAAAGTCTGGAAACGGGAAATGGTCATGCCCGGCGAAGAAACTCGCGCGCGAATCCATGAAGCTTTTCCGCTGGAAAGAGTTCAATCCGAAAACCTGAGCGAAACCGCCAGGCGCTGGCGCTTTGCCGATGGCGCTCCTGGCGAGATCGGTTTCATCAATCCGGTCAGTCAACCTTTCTGTGGTCATTGCAGCCGCATACGCCTGACCGCCGACGGCCAGATTCGCACCTGCCTGTTTTCCAACGTCGAACACGACATAAAACGATTGATGCGAAGCGGCGCTACGCGCGACGACCTGATTGACTTCATTGCCGCAACCATCGAAAAGAAAGAAGAACGCCACCACATCAATGATCCTGAGTTCGTTCAACCGCTTCGTACAATGTCTTGTATAGGAGGTTAGCAACTAATGAGAGCAATGCTGCTCGTCGTTTTTATCACTCTATTTTCGCAATTGGTGAATGTTGAAACTCAAACTGAAAAGACTGGCAAGCTCAAAGGCGTGGTGGTTGATCAGAACGATGCTGTTGTTTTAACGGCAACAATCACTGTAACTGACAAAGGGCGACGCTGGGTGTTGAAGCCGAGCGTGAAAGATGGACGATTCAATATCGAACTTCCGTCAGGAAGCTATGACATTCAAGCCGAGGCCTATCAATTTCAAACGTTCAAGCAGAAGAACATCCAGGTGAAGCCCGATTCGGAAACCGAGCAAAAATTGATGTTGAAGGTAGTGCCCAGCAAACCACAGAAATGCCCAAAAGGGAGAATGTGTTTATAAGCTCAACCCCAACTCTTTCAGGGGAGCCGACAAGCGGCTGAGAGTCTTGCTTGTTGATTGAAGAAATCTGCACTTCGCAATCTTTAATCCGCAATCAGGAGACCCTTGGAACCTGACACGGTTGACACCGTCGTAGGAAGAAAGGAAAACATGAAAAACAACGGAAACAATTCAAATCACAACTCATCGTTAGAAACACAACTTCCTAATTCACAACGCGTGTACATCGCCGGTCAAGCAGACGGCGTCAGCGTGCCGTTTCGCGAAGTCAGTTTGAACGTCACCAAAGGCTTCAACGGGCAGGTCGAGGTCAACGAACCGGTTCGCGTTTATGAAACCAGTGGCCCGTGGGGCGACCCGCAATTCAAGGGCGATGTGCGCGACGGGCTTCCGGCCTTGCGCCGAAGCTGGATCATTGAACGCGGAGACGTTGAAGAATACGAAGGCCGCTCCATCAAACCCGAAGACAATGGTTACCGCTCATCGGAAGAAGCAAATTACGCTGCGCAGAAAACCAAAGGCAAGTTGGAAGAGTTTCCCGGTTTGCGTCGCCAGCCGCTGAAAGCAAAGCCCGGCCACAACGTGACTCAAATGCATTACGCCCGCAAAGGCATCATCACGCCGGAGATGGAATACGTGGCCATCCGCGAAAACCTGGGGCGCGAAGCCGCTTTCGAAGCGATGCCAAATGGTCTGAAAGACCGCAGCAAATTGAACTTCCAGCACAAAGGCGAAAGCTTTGGCGCAGCGATTCCTTCGCACGTCACGCCGGAATTCGTGCGGCAGGAAGTAGCTCGCGGGCGAGCTATCATTCCGAACAATATCAATCATCCTGAAACCGAACCGATGGCGATTGGCCGCAACTTTCTGGTCAAAATCAACGCGAACATCGGTAACTCGGCGGTCGCTTCGAGCATTGAAGAAGAAGTCGAAAAGATGCGCTGGGCGACCAAATGGGGAGCCGACACGGTGATGGATTTGTCCACCGGCAAAAACATTCACGCCACGCGCGAATGGATTATTCGCAACTCGCCTGTGCCGATTGGAACCGTGCCGATTTATCAAGCTTTGGAAAAAGTCAGCGGCAAAGCCGAAGAACTGACTTGGGAAATTTTCCGCGACACGTTGATCGAACAGGCAGAACAGGGAGTTGATTACTTTACGATCCACGCCGGAGTTCGCTTGCCTTACATTCCTATGACGGCCAAACGCACGACCGGAATCGTCAGCCGAGGCGGTTCGATCATGGCCAAATGGTGTCTGGCTCATCACCAGGAAAGTTTTCTGTACACGCACTTCCGCGAAATCTGCGAAATCATGCGGGCTTATGACGTGAGCTTCAGCTTAGGCGATGGATTGAGGCCAGGTTCGATTGCCGATGCCAACGACGAAGCTCAGTTTGCGGAATTGGACACTTTGGGCGAACTGACCAAGATCGCCTGGGAACTGGATTGCCAGGTGATGATCGAAGGTCCCGGTCACGTGCCCATGCATTTGGTCAAAGAGAACATGGAAAAGCAGTTGGCCGTTTGTGACGAAGCTCCGTTTTACACGCTTGGCCCGCTGACCACAGACATTGCTCCGGGATACGACCACATCACTTCGGCGATTGGCGCGGCGATGATCGGATGGTTCGGCACGGCAATGCTTTGTTACGTCACGCCGAAAGAACATCTGGGTTTGCCCGACAAGAAAGACGTCAAAGACGGAGTCATCACGTACAAGCTGGCGGCTCACGCGGCTGATCTGGCGAAAGGTCATCCCGGCGCTCAGCTTCGAGACAACGCAGTTTCCAAAGCGCGCTTTGAATTTCGCTGGGAAGATCAATTCAACCTTTCGCTCGACCCTGAAACCGCGCGCGAATTCCACGACGAAACTCTGCCGCAGGAAGGCGCAAAGCAGGCGCATTTCTGTTCGATGTGCGGCCCGCATTTCTGTTCGATGAAGATTACTCAGGACGTGCGCGAATACGCGGCGCAGAAAGAGATGGACGAACAGGCAGCTTTGGCTGCTGGAATGGCAGAGAAGTCAGCAGAGTTCAAAAAGGCCGGAGCGGAAATTTACATGAAGGCTTAAACGGTTTAGTCAGTTCTGAATTGATCGCCGCTTACGATTTGCTGTCGTATGCGGCGATCAGTCGTTTAGGGGCGGCTCGTCGCCAGGATTCTTCGATCAGTTTTTGTAGGTCGTCTTTCTCAACCGTCGAAAGCCTGACCAGCATGTATGGCCAGCAGGTGTAGTGATCCGTGATGTAGAAAGTTTCGGGATTGAGTTTCATCAAAGCTTCGCGCTCTTCGATGGAGATGAGGATGACAACAGATTCGCCGCTTTGGTGAAAGCGAACGAACAGCTTGCCGCGGACTTTGAAAGCGGGCGTGCCGTAAGAAGTGCTTTCTTCAGCTTCAGGTAAAGCCGACGCAATCTCTCGGACAGTTTCCCAAGAGACGGCTTTGGTTTTGCTGGCGCGCTTCATAAATCAAGATAATCAATCCAGATCAAGCAGCGAGTCTGAATCCGTTTTGGCTGTCGCTGGAACAACAACCGCTTCGTGCTGAGTTTGCTGTTTGACCAGTTCAGCGACTTCGGGCGCGAGTTGGGCGGCCAATTGAGCAGTCAATTTTTCAGACAACTGGGCGACTACGCGGTTGACGATTTCGTCAATGACTGTTTGTGGAATAGCGGTTTCCGTTGGTGCCGGTGTGAAAGTTGGCGCAGCGGGAACGAAGACTTGCGGTTGAGCTACTGGTTGAGCAGGCGGCCAATTCAGCACGTCGTCCAAATCCAGAACGTGATCCAGATCACCTGTGTTGATTCGCTGCCCTGTGGTTGGAACAGCTTCAACGATGACTGGGTCTTCGATGGGTGCGGCAGCTAAAACAGGTTCTGCGGCAATAGCCGGAGCCTCGTCGAGCGCTTTCACATTGGTTTGAGTGACGGCATCAGTTATCTGCTCATGAACGCTTTCGGTGAGCAAAAACGTTTCCGGCTCTGCAACTTCCACAACTTCTGTCGCTCCCTTAACTTCTGCTTCTTCTGTAATTGGGAGAGCTTCTTCGGCGATTGGTTCGATCTCGTCAATTTCTGTCAGCGGTTCAGGAGCGGAAATCACAGGCTCCGCTTCTATATCCAGCACATCTTCGACTTCCCAAACTTCTTCAGCTTTCCAAATATCAACAACAGGTTCTTCGACAGTTTCGACGGCTTCGATGGTGGGCGTTGTTTCTTCCGCTGGTTCGTTTGGGAATGGTTGAGTCGGGCGAATGACTTCAACCGGTGTCACCAGTGGAGCGGATTCAACAACCGGCGCTTTAAATGGTTCAGAAACCTGAATTTGTGGGGCGGGGTTGTTAAGGGAACCAGTGGCAAATTTTGGCGGATGGCCTTCGATCAGAGTTTTAACCGTCGTAATCAGGGTGCGTATGGATTGGAACGGTTTGGTCAAATGCTGGTCGGCTCCGATGCGGCGGGCGCGTTCTTCGTCAAAAGGCTCAAAGGCCGGAACCAGTAACACCACCGGCGTGTCCTTCATTTCCGGGTGGTTTTTGACGTATTCACAAATCTCGTAACCATTTTTGCCTGGGATTGAAACGTCGGCCATGACCAACGCAGGTCGCATGTACTGCAACCTGTGAATGGCTTCGTCGCCATTGTTGACTGTCAAAACGTCTACGCCTTCGTCTGAAAAAGTCAGCGTAATGATTTTCTGGACTGTGACGCTGTCGTCAGCTAGCAGAATTTTGAAGCCCACATGAACCTCCGAACAGATGCAACTAAAGATTAGGACACCACTTGCGGCAAACTTACCACAAAGAAACAAAAAACACGAAGAGTTTCTAAGCTCTTCGTGTTCTTGTGTTTCCGGTCAGTTTAACGGTTTCCAGTGCAGTTTATTTGAAGATGCCCAGAAGCCCGTTTTTCTTCTTTTTCTCTTTCTTGTCTTTTGAATCTTTGGTCTTGCTCTTGTCAGTTTCGGTGGCTGCCGGTGTTGCTGCTCCGTCTGGCGGAGTCGTCACCGTCCGCACCGGAACCGGCTGACTGGGTGTCGCCGGGTCAACTACGCCCCTGGTATTGGCGCGGATTGAACGAGTACCGGTGGCGTTTTGCGAATCTGACGGCTTCCTCAAAGCTTCGGCTTTAACCTCTTCTTTTTCATCGCCTTTCTTGCTCAGCAGCACACCGTCTTTGGTGATGTCCAAGCCGTTTTGACCCAGAATCAAACCAAACTTGCCCATGAAGTTGGGGCGTTGAGGTGCCGGATTGTCGTTGGCGGGTGCCGGTATCGGTTTACCAAGTTTTGTCAGATATTCTTTGCCTTTGCTTGTGAACTCACTGTTTGGAAAATCGCGGACAAGTCGGGAAAAGTATTCTGCCGCTTCTTCCGGCTGTTCCTGTTCGACCAACGAAACTCCAAGCAGGTAGAGCGTTTCGTCAAAGTAGCTGAAGAATGGAAAGTTGTTGATGATGTCGCGCAGGCGGCTTTCACCGGCTTTGTAAGCCTGGCGGTTGTTCATGTAGAACTTGGCGATGTCCAGATTCTGCAGGCCAAGAACCTGCTGAACATCAGACAGATCGTTTTTGATCAGTGCCAGCATAGGCGAGTTTTGGCAGCTTTGTTCCGCGGCTTTCAATTGTTGCTCAGCCTTCTTGGCGTTGGATGCGTCGCGGTTGTAGGCGCCCATCTGCCGCATGTAAGACTGAGCGATTTTGTGTTTGACGTCGCAAATTTTTGGATGAGTGGGGAAGTATTGCGCGAAGTCTTTATAACCACCGATGGCCTGCTCCAGATTGCTGGTTCCGCCTTCAAGGTAAAACGAATCGGCGATGGCCAGTTTCGCCAGTGGCAGGTATTCGCTGTCGGCGTAAGTCGTAATCACCACGTTGTACAGCAGCCGGGATTCGTCGTATCGGCCTTTTTGTGCTTTTTCCGACGCCTGTTCGTAAAGTTCCTTGTCGCGTCCGGGAATCGCAGCGTTCTCGTTTTTGACTTTGTCTTTTCCACCGCAAGCGGCTGCGATGAGCGACAACATCGTGACCAAAAAAATCGCTAAGGTCTTAAATCTCATAAGAAGACTACTCCATCCTAGCTAAATGCCAGCTTTGCTCTCCCAATGTTTAGCTCAATGGGGGAGGTGCTGAATAAGTTCTAAGCCAGCGCTCGTTCGCTGGCCAGTGAAGAAGCCGCGCTGAGTAACTGTCGCAGGCTTTCAGCCGGGTCGGGTTTTCCAAAAACCGCTGAACCGGCTACCAGAATTTCCGCTCCGGCGGCAACGACTGCCGCCGCATTTTCGATTCCAATACCACCGTCAATTTCAATTTTTGCGCGCGAGCCTTGAGTTTTAATCATTGCTCTCAGGCGTCGCAATTTGTCCAAAGATGAGGATAGAAACTTTTGTCCACCAAAACCAGGATTGACCGACATCACCAGCACGTAATCAACCTCAGTCAAAACTTCTTCGATCATTGCCAACGGAGTTGCCGGATTCAGCACCACTCCCGCCCTGCAACCGGCTTGCTGAATGTGGCTGATCGTTCGGTTCAAATGATAAGTCGCTTCGGGGTGAATCGAAATCATATTAGCTCCCGCATCGGCAAACGCGCCAATGAAATTGTCCGGGTTTTCAATCATCAGATGCGCGTCAATTGGCAGTTCAGTTGTTCGTCGCACCCATTCAACAATAAAAGGGCCGACGGTCAGGTTTGGCACAAAATGGCCGTCCATCACATCAACGTGAATATAGGCCGCGCCTGCGTCTTCAACCGTAGCAATCTGTTCGCCAAGCCGCCTGAAGTCTGCTGATAAAATTGAAGGTGCGATTTCGACCATCAGGATGAACAACTTTTGCGATAGTCTTGAAGCTCAGAACGCAGCTAAAAAACTATCTTGCCAGATAACTCCCAGATAACTTCCAGCTTCAACTAAGCCAGGTTTATCGTTCGTCAGAAGGTGTAGGCGACGGTTTCGCTTTGCGCTCTGGTGTCGCTGACGGTGACTCACCCGGTGACGGCGATGGTTTTGGAGTCGGTTTGGGTGTCGGGGTTGGAGTCGCCAAACCAGTGCTGATATTAACGCGAACAATCTGACCCGTTTTGACCACAGTTCCAGAACTGGGCGATTGATCGCTGACCAGATTTGCCTCGAACTTGTCGCTGATCGCGTGACCGGTAATTTTCATTCTCAACCCGGCATCATCCAGCACATCAATTGCCTCTGCTTCGGGTTTGCCGGTTACGTCCGGGACTTCGACGGATTGCCCACGTAACGCAAGGTACATCACCGAAAAGGCGCAAAGAAAAAAGACGCCGGTCAGTGAAGCAATTCGCAGCAACCTATTTAAGACGAGACTCGATGCGAGCCGGGAACTCAAATGCAAAGTCCTCCATAATGTCAGCCAAAATTTAGTTAATGGTCAGGGTTGAAACGCTGGACACCGAAACCTTCCAAGCAGGTAGCGGAGTTTAGCATCGCCACAATCGGCTTTACAACGTCCACGCGAATTGTCTTATTCTTCGTCGTGAATCGTAGTCAGTTTGATGATTTCAAAAACCCGTGTTCCGTTCGGTGCCTGGACTTTTACTTCGTCGCCTTCTTCCTTGTTGAGCAGGCTTCTGCCGATTGGCGATGAAGTCGAAATCAGTCCTTTCTCAAAATCGGCTTCTTCAGGCGTCACCAGCCTGTAAGTGACCTCAACATCACGATCAAGGTCGCGCAATACCAGCGTTGATCCGTAATTAGCACGGTCGTGCGGCAATCGGGTCAGGTCAATGCTGGACAGTTTGGCCATCTGTTGCTGAAGTTGGCGAATGCGGGCGCGGACATAATCCTGTCGCTCGCGCGCATATTTGTACTCGGAATTTTCGGAAAGGTCTCCAAGCGCCGCCGCCGTTCTCAATGCTCGTGGCAATTCAACGGTGAATTCAACTTCAAGCGCTTTCAACTCGGCCACAATCTTTTCTTTTCCTGTCAGTTCTTTTTCTTCATTCACAGCTAAAGTCCTCTTACTCAGAATCAGTACCGTTTACGGTCTGACCAGTTCAAACTCAAAAAATACGACTGCCGCAATCTCGCTTCATCAGCGAGGCTGCGGCAGTCGAGCCGAAACCTAACACACTTTCTAAACTGCTTCAAAGAGGGTGTTTTACAAATTCAGCAAGGTTACTAGCTCCTGAACTGCTCCCGCTGATTTTTGTAAAGCCGCGCGTTCTTCTGTTGTTAGGTTGATCTGTATGATTTCCTCAACTCCACCGGCTCCGATTTTGATTGGCACGCCGACGAACAGGCCATTGACGCCGTATTCGCCTTCCAGCAACACGGCGCAGGGCAGAATCTTCTTTTTGTCTTTGACGATGGCTTCTACCATTTCGACCGCAGCCGCCGAAGGCGCGTAATAAGCTGAGCCGGTTTTCAGCAGGCTGACGATTTCAGCTCCGCCGTTGGCCGTACGTTTGACGATCGCGTCAACGGTTTCTTTCGGCAGCAGTTCGGTGATAGGAATGCCCGCGCAGGTCGAATAGCGCGGCAGAGGAACCATTGTGTCGCCGTGTCCGCCCAGCACAAAAGCCGTGACGTTTTCGACCGACACGTTCAAGGCTTCGGCCAGGAAGCACCGCATGCGAGCCGAATCCAGAACGCCGGCCATTCCCATGACGCGGTTTTTCGGGAAGCCGGATTTTTTCCACGCCACTTGAGTCATCGCATCCAGCGGATTTGAAACGACGATGATGATGCAGTTCGGTGAATGTTTGACGATTTCTTCGGTGACGCTGGCAACGATGCCTGCATTCGTGTTCAGCAGATCGTCGCGGCTCATACCCGGTTTGCGGGCAATCCCTGAGGTGATGACAACGACATCTGAATTCGCCGTTTCCTTATAACCATTCGTTCCGATCAGACGGCTGTCGTT
>JAGNMH010000169.1 GCA_017991275.1 Acidobacteriota bacterium | reverse complement strand
CGGCAAAGAAGCGCAAACTTTCCGCCGCCGTGTGCAACACCAATTCCAGTTCGGCGCGTTTGGCAGGGTCTTTGGCCAAATCCCACGGCTTGGCGTCGGAGATGAATTTGTCCACGCGGAACCGTGCGTTTGAAATCGCCTCAATCGCGCGGCTGAAATTGTATTCGTCGAATTCACGGTCAAACGCTGTGACGGCCTGCGCGACGGCTTCGCGGACTTCGGTGGCTTGCGCGGTCAGTTCGGCAGTGGCTTCACGGGTAGCCGGAATGACGCCTTCGCAAAAGTTGCGAACCATCGTCAATGTGCGCGCGGCCAAATTGCCCAGCCCGCTGGCCAGATCAGCGTTGACCCGGTCAAGCAAAGCTTCATAAGTGAAATCGCCGTCCTGCCCGAAAACCATTTCGCGCAGCACGAAATAGCGCACAACTTCAGGCGTGAAGTGTTTGTGCAACACGGCCAGGTCAATCACGTTGCCCAGAGTTTTGGACATCTTGCGCCCACCCGACAGCCACATTCCATGTGAATAAACCGTTTTCGGTAAAGGCAACCCAGTCGCCATCAAAAACGCAGGCCAGTAAACCGTATGTTGGCGCAGGATGTCTTTGCCGACCAGTTGCAAATCAGCAGGCCAGAATTTGTTGTAATGCTCTTCGCCGCCAAACTGCTGATTACCGTAACCGATGGCGGTGATGTAATTCGACAGAGCGTCGAACCAGACGTACATCGTGTGTTCAGGATCGTCAGGAACCGGAATGCCCCACTTGACCGAAACGCGGCTGACCGACAGATCGTTCAGGCCTCCGCGCACGAAGCTCAGAACCTCGTTGCGGCGGGTTTCAGGACGAATGAAATGCGGGTTGCTTTCGTAATGTTCGATCAGCCGATCCTGAAACGCCGACAGTTTGAAGAAGTAGCTTTCTTCGGAAAGCAGGTCGAGCGGGCGTTCGTGAGTTGGGCAAACGGGTTTGCCATCGCTGCCTTTTTCGACTTCGGCTTCCTGATAAAACTCGTTGCAGTTGCTGCAATACCAGCCTTCATACTTGCCTTTGTAAATCCAACCGTTGTCTTTGGCTTGCTGCCACAACTTGCGAACGCCTTCTTTGTGATAATCGTCGGTGGTGCGAACCCAGTGCCGATTGGTGAACTGGAACGGCGCAAACGCGGTTTTGAACGAATCAACGATCCGATCAACGTGTTGTTTGACAGGCACACCGGCTTTTTCCGCCGCGCGTTCGATGTTTATGCCGTGTTCGTCAGTGCCGGTCAGGAAGAAGACTTCGTTGCCGCGCTGGCGTTTATACCGCGCCACGGTGTCGGCAATGATCGTCGTGTAAACGTGACCGAGATGTGGATACGAATTGACGTAATAGATTGGAGTTGTGACGTAGAACTTGTTCATTGGCTTTTTCACTCTCTTCATAAAGAAGCCGTCATTCTTCACACCGTGGCTTGGTTTGGCAAACATAAGAAAAGCGGCTGCGCCAAGTTGAATGACGCAGCCGCTTTTGTGATTTTGATTATATTCGTCGAGCTTAATTTTTTGCCGAAGCAATTTGCGAACGCAGTGAAGAAAGATTCTGTCCTGGCTTGCCGAAATGCTTAACCAGATTTTGCGCCAGCAATGAGCCGTCTTTGGCTCCGGCAATTGCTTTTTGCAAATGTTCCTGGTGCGTAGCCTGACGCGGATGTTCGGAAATGATCGCCAGCGCAAATTCGATCTCAGGATTGCCGCCCATGTGCGCTGAACCTTTGCGAACCATCGCGTAACCTTCGGCCAGGCTGGGCGTGTTGACGTTGGATTTGTAGCCAGCCTGTTTGTAACAAGAATCCAGATAACCCGCATCAAATAAAGCCATCGTCGCCGGTTTGTTCAATCGAAAAGCTTCGCGGACACGTTCCATCAGTTTGGCTTGAAGCTCTTCGGCAACGGCGTTGCTTTTAACCGTGATGCCGACTTCATTGTCGCGTTTTGCCCAAACGGCGTAAACCGTAGCGCGGCGCAGAGTTTCCATTCGCGCCAGCACAGGAGTTTCCGGTTGAAGCAGCGCCAATGTGTCCGCAACCAGATTGTTCAAGTCATAATCTTTCTTCACGTCGCGCCACTGACTGCCAGCCCACGGCAGCGATTTGGCGTTGCCGGTTTCAATTGGATGACATATCAACGGCGGCCCGGCCAGCGCAGGTTGTTGAATCGTCGCCGTGATTAACAAAGCCGCAACTAACGAAAACGAACGAAGCATTTTGCGAGTCATAATTGTTCCCTCCAAGTTTGGTTGATGAGCCAGTCACGCCCTCTACTGGTCGCGGTACTGACTCGTTATTTTGCCTGCGTAGGCAAATCGCCTTTCCACATCCGCCACCATTCCGTGTCGCCAAGCCCAAGTTCTTTCCACCACAGATCAAGCATTGCCCGATTGCCACTGAGCACGCCCGCGCGAGTAACTTTCTTCGGCGGCGGAATCAGCCCGGCCAGTCGGTCATAAACTTTGCCGCGCGTTTCGCCATCGGTTCGCCCCAGCAAATGCCACAGAGTCAGCGCATCGCGCTTTCTGGCCGAAACCAAAACCGTTTCGAGCGAATCGGCATTGCCAGTGTCAAAAGCCGTCAGGGCAGCTTGAAACTCCGCCGAGGCGTCACCAAAATACGGCGTGCCCGGTCCTAGCGTTGGTCGCGTGACGCACTTGGCTTCGGCGGGCACAAAGGATTCGCGGCCTTGCCATTCAAACGCAACCCAGCCCATCGTCACGTTGAGCAGCGCCGTTCCGTCTTCGGCGACCTCCAGCGTGTAACTGCACCCCAAATCAACCGCCAGCGCCGACGGAGTTTCGACAAAAAACTTTCGCGGAGGTGCCCAGATAAAGGCTTCCATCTTGCCGCGCTGCATTGCCAGGCGATGATTGTCGTCCTGAGTTTCAACCAACCGCACACGCGAGTTCGGCTCGATTTTGACTTCGCCAATTTGGCCTACGCTGATTTGCGCGCGCGAAGTTTCGTCAGTCGTCAGCCATTCGCCGAGCGGCAGTTTTCCTTTTTCAGCAATGCGTTGTTTGCCGACAGTCGGTCGGCCATCCAGCCGAGTGACCTCCCACGAAGGACGGTTGTCGGGCTGCGGCGGTTGGAAATATCTGGTCAAGAAGGCAACTCCCAAACCAATCACAATCAAAACCGGCGCAAGCTCCAAACAAACCTTGAGCATTGGCCACGAAATTCCGAATTTCCTCTGTGCCACTTCTTCGTTCTTTGAGCCTCTGCGGTGAGAAGAAATCGCCAACTCCAACTCGTCCCACAAACCGTCCGGCGCTTGTTCGCGCTGAAGCTGACTGGCCAGTTGCGCTCCGAACCTGATCTCTTCCAACTCCGTTCGGCAGCGTTCACAGTCGAGCAAATGTTCGGCGACACGGCGCACGTCTTCCGCCGGAAGTTCGCCGTGCAGATAAGCCGAAATCTGTTTGTGGACGTGATTCAAAAACATCGTTTTGATTACTGATAGTTCGGAATGTTTTTTCCCAACACAATGTCTCTGCGACCGACCCAGATTCCGCTTTGATTTTTAGTCAGCTTGATGATGCCGGAACCGCCGCGTTTTTCCTGCTTATCGCGCTCCGCCGCTGTTAGCAGCGGATCGTCGTCGAAAAGGTATTCGTCAATGTAATACTCGTTCTTGTCCTGCTCTTTTATGACCGGATGAATGTGCGCTGGATCACGCCGATTAGGATAAGCCGCCGGTTTAATGCTGCGGAATTTGTATTGGCCTTTTTCGTTGGTCATCATCCATCCGCGCAGATTTCCATGCCTTCGAGCGACTTTCTGATCCGCCGCCGGTTCGTAAAGCCCTTTGGCGTTAGTGTGGTAAACGTAAAGGATTACTCCCACCGCCGGAGCCTTGCCATCCGATTTGAATATGGTTCCGCTGATTTCCATCGGCTCTCCGACGTCAGCCGGACCGGAAAGGGATGTTTCCCAACCAGACTGTTTTGGCATTCCGGCAAACATCAGATCACAGCCATCACACCCGCCGCCGACCAGTTTCTTTTGCGCCTGAATCGGGAGACAACCAACAAGTGACAACAAAACCATTGCAACAATCAACTTCATGCTCTTTCTCCTTATTGCTTCAAATGCGCCAGTTTGCGCGCCAATTCCTTGTGACCGCGATTCAATCTGGACGCCACAGTGCCGGTTGAACAGCCCAACGCGACAGCCATTTCTTCGTAAGACAGTCCCTCAAAGTATTTCAGCAGAATGGCGATTCGCAGCTTGGGCTTTAACTCTTTGACAGCGGATTTGACGGCGGCAGAAAGCTGCAATTGCGCGCTGCTGTCTTCCTGCGGTGGAGCTTGTTCTAATTGTTTTATCCGCGGCTCGTCCATCGCATTCGTGTCGTTGCCTGTTCTGAAAAAATCAAAAGAAAGAAACCGCCTTCGCCTTCGCTGTTCGTCCATACAAACGTTGGCGACCATTCGATAAAGCCAGGTTGAAAAGCCTGCTTCACCGCGAAACTGATTGATGGCGGTGAACAGTTTCAGAAAAACCTGCTGGGTGATGTCGCGCGCTATGGTTTCGTCGCCGATAAAGTGCAAAGCGACAGACCAGACGCGGTCTTTATGCAATTCAAACAACTGACGAAACGCTTCACGGTCGCCTTGTTTGCAGGCTTCGATTAACCGCTCTTCGTTTCTGGTTTCGTTCATTGCAGCAGCGCCTCTTCAGGTTTCTGTCTCCGTTGCTTTCAATCGCGTTCGAGCGTTAGACGAAACAAGGTTCGGGTTTCTTCCATTTTCAGCAAAGTTTTTTTGGGAGAGACGGGAAGCCAGGCATTACCCATTCGCCATTATCCATTGCTCATTAACGGTCAGGGTAGAGCAAACTACCTCTCGTCGGTTAATGGGTAATGACAAATTCGTAATGGGTAATTTTGCCCGTGGGGCGAAGAAGCTATTCAACCTCTTCGCTATCCTGGCGCTTGTGGCGTCCGGTCGTAGCCAGCGCAGCCAGCGCCAGAAAGAGTTGTGCGTTGGAGGTAATTTGCAGGTTGAATTCGACGAAGCTGTGAACGGCGATGGCAAAGCATCCAGCCAAAGCTCCCATGACGACGGCGCGTTTCTGGCGATTGTGGGTCTGGATGGCAGAAAACCCACGAACAAAAAGCAGAACGATAAAAACCAGGGCGATGGCTCCGCCGATCAATCCGCCGTCTGCAACAATTTGCAGATAATCGTTGTGAGACTGTTCGACCCGCTGAATGCCGGAGCTTTGATCGTAACGGGTGTAGGCGAATTGAAACGCTCCCAGCCCAACGCCCGTCAACGGATGGTCTTTAATCAGTTCGGTCGTTGCTCGCCAAATGTCGCGGCGGCTGAAGCGTTCGCCTGCCGGAAGCCCACCAACGGTTTCAGCCTGAATCTGAGAAAAGTTGGCGACCAACCCTTCTGACCCAACCAGCAAAATGGCTCCGGCGATTGCTCCGGCTCCGATCAACAAAACAGCAGCCGACCGAATCAGAAATCCGGCTCGACGGGCTTTGTCCTCGCGGCGGCTGTGGAAAAAAGTCGGAATGGCGATCAAAGCCAGAAAAACCAACTCAGCAGCCAAAGCCAGCACGCCTCCGCGCGAAGCCGACAAACCGATTCCGGCGCACATCGCCAACGCGCAGCTTGCGTAGACGGCCAACCAAACTTGTTTGACGACCCGGCCAACCATCAAACCTCCGGCCAGGGCGACTCCCATTTCCAGAAAACCTGCGAAATGATTGCGATTGACGAATGGGCCGAAAGTGCCTCGCTGCCAGAACAATCTGCCAATGTAAGCCTGACCAATGCCCACAATCGCAATGATTGCACAAACCGCGATGATGACTTTGACGGCCATCATTCGACGCTCGTCGTTGTTGACGAAGGTAGCGAAAAGCAAAAAGAAGCAGATTGACGCCAGCAGTTTGATGGCGAATTGGGAAGTGGCAAAAGGCGAAAAGCTGATTGTCTGTCTTTCACCTGTGGCAAAAGGCCAAATTTGCACGATTGCCAGAATCAACAACGCCAGCATAGGCCAGACCAGCGGATTAAATGTAACTTTCAGCTTGCCTTCGACAACAGTCAGCAGCGCCCATAATCCCATCACGCCGAAGACAAGAATTTCCCACAGCGCAATTGACCAGGTTTCAACGGAACCGTATGGCAGCGGCGTCAAAACCAGCAACACGAGCACAGCCAGATAAATGATTTTGTCGAGCATCGGAAAAAGAAAATAGACAAGATTAACAAGATGAATTGGATGGTCATCAATCAACAACTGGTATTTTTGATCCTGAAAATTCTGTCAATCCTGTCTGGGTGTTTGGTTTTTGAGTTTAGTTCTCGAACACATCCTGTCCTTTTACTTTTCCTTGATCGGCGATGACCCGCAGAATGTCCATCGTCGTAATGATGCCGCTGATCTTTTTGCCTTCAGCGATTACAACGCGGTGAATGTGGCGTTCAAGCATCAGTTCACAAACTCTTCGAAGCGTTTCGTCCGGCGTAACAGTGACAACCGGTTTGGTCATGATTTGCCCGGCGCTGCTGGGCGACCAGGCGCCTATGCTGACCGTTTTGCGCAGAATGTCGGTTTTGGAAATCACGCCCACCAATTCGCCAGCTTCGTTGACGACCGGGGCGCCGGTGATGTGTTTTTTGCTGAAAATCTTCGTCACGTCTTTGAGCAGAGTCTTTTCATTGACGGTGATAACGTCTTTGACCATTACATCGGCGGCGCGAAGTGCCATAAACTCGATCCTCCTGATTAGTAATCCAGCCCTCGGCGGTTCACATCTGGAAAGGAAAAGGCATAAAACAAAGAATAAAGACCAACAGGCCAATCAGCGCCACGATGATGCGCGGCGCTCCCAGAGCTTCTTCTTCCTCGACAACCGGAGGATGACCGACTCTCATCATCAGCGTCAGAATCACGGCGTACAAAATATAAGTCCACAACTGGTTATAAATTGAATAAGCCACCAGCACGATGACTCCGGCGTAACAGGCAGCGGCGACAGAGCGATGTCCCCGCTTTCCAAACAAGGCGTAAGTGACATGGCCTCCATCAAGCTGGCCGACCGGCATCAAATTCATTGCCGTCACCAATAATCCAACCCACGCCGCAAACATGACAGGGTTCAGCAACAGGTCAGACGGCAGATTCAGCAGCTTATGGAAAAACACAAACAGCAATGGGTCTTGCAAAGTCAGAAAGCTGTCGCCTTCAACAAACTTGGACGGCTGGGCATAGTAATGCGCGATGAATGCCGCCGGGACGGCAAAGACAAACCCGGCCAGCGGCCCCGCAATACCAATATCAAACAGCGCACGGCGCGAAGGAATCGGTGATTTGATTTTGATAAAAGCGCCGAAAGTTCCAACCTGCAAAACCGGCACCGGGATAACAAAAGGGATGAAATAAGGCAAAGTTGCCTCGACACCATACCAACGGCAGGCGATGTAATGCCCCATCTCGTGAGCGGTCAAAATGGTCACCAACGTGAATGAATACATCAAACCGGATTTCAGCGAATGCTCTTCTATGAAGGTGAAATATCCTGCCAGCGTGGTCGTCACCATAGCCGCCAAAAACAGAAACAAATGAAGAAAAACCCGCTTGCCCGAATTTTTTGGTGGCGGCGGTGCAAATAACGGTAAATGGTCAAACTGATCCTGTAATCGGTAAACTTCTGTCCGGCGACGCTGCTCCGGCGGCGGCCCCACCAAGGTTTCCGCCTCACGATCGGAATCAGTTGCCGGGTTCAAAAAACGTTCTTCCATACAAAAACCCAAGTACTAAATGCCAACGAATGTTTGAGTGATAGTTTGTGGTCTGCTCACTTCTTCTTAAATAAATTATCGAAAGCCTTGCGCACATCGTTTCGTTGAACTGCTGGCGCTCCGCCGCGCGAAGTCAGCGGAACACGCTTGTTCGGTTCAAAAAACTCGCAGAAATTGGATTTCAGCTTGTCGCGTACATACTCAGCCTGACTTTCGCTGCACTGGTTGTTCTTGCCCGGATCGAAGAAGCGGCAGTTTTTACAGCAATGCATGTCAGAATCGCAGTGCGGACATTCGTCCTTGCGTTGGACTTTGCCGATGGTTCTGATTTCTCGACCACAGTTATGACAAACCATAAAGCTCCGTGTAAACGGTTGGAAAGTGAAACGGAATGACTTTCCGCTTCGCTTGAAAAGGAGTTACCAAACAGCACGCCGTCGGCTTTCATCGGTTGAAAGCTCTTTTATGAAGTCGCGTGCGTTGTAGAGATAGATTGAGCAGATCAAGGACGGTAGAATGTCTACGATTCATTGACGTGGGGGATGGTAGCACGACAAACGAAAGAGTCACAAGAAGCCATCGCAGGCGAATCGCAGCAAACCTCAACCAAATTCAAAAATGATTTCGATCTCAAACAGTCAGGAAGCCGCCGAAGCCAAATACGCAATTGAACGCTCCATGATGGGCGACAGGCTTGGTTGCCAGGAATGGCAACTGCTGGCCGCTGGCGCTCTGATCGCAACAATTACCGGCGACAACTTCGAGTTGAGCGTTGAATGGGGCAAACTGATTTTCGCCTGGTGGGACAAGGAACGTTCGCAAAGCTGGAAAGTGACGGCTTATGAAATTGACGAAGCCGAATTACAGCTTCAAGTGACGCGCGGATTGAAAAACGAAATCACCACAATGACCTTACGAAATCCGTCGAAGTGGCGCGAAAAAGCCGAGCTTGAAAATCTGGAACCCGATGAACGGCGCCAACTTTACGCCAAAACACTGACTGAACTTTTTGCTCGCAACTTTGACGGAGTCCGTGTGCAGCGCGTGACCTCCGGCGCGGATCGCTCCCACTCCGTGCCCGGCAGATACGCCCGATTGATCCTGAAACTGCGCGGAGAAACAGTGCTGGCCATCGGCGTTGGCAAGGCTGAATCGCAAACCGATATTGACG
>JAGNMH010000168.1 GCA_017991275.1 Acidobacteriota bacterium | reverse complement strand
ATTCTTCGCCCCAGGAATTTTTGATCAGCCACGCCTGTTTTTCATCATCCCAGCCTATCAAAACCATGACGTGGTTTGGATTGCCGGTTTTCTGTCCGTTGAACACGCCGCCTTGGTAGACGCTGAAACAGGCATCGCCTTTAATCGGCATGGCCAGCGGCCCGTGTTCGATCAACGCTTGTTTGAATTGAGCGACGGTGGGCAGTTGATCCGGTTGTTGTTCATTGACGTAACCCCAGGCCAGGGCACGATCCCAGGCCGTCCGTATTTGGTCGCTGTTTGTGGGCAGATTGACGCCATCTCCGCCCACACCCGGAACCGCCATTTTGCCACCGCGTTTGACGCGGCGATCAAGTAAAGGGTCAGTGCAAGATGATTTTCGACCTTTGTATTCTTCGGTGGCCGCCTTTTCGTCTCCGTACTTTTCTACCAGAAAGTCAGGGATATGCGGAACGTGGGAGTTGACCATAAAGGCGAACGCAGTCCCGTGCCAGCCGCCGCTCTGACAGTCGCCTTTCTCTTTGCCGATGCAGTTGAGTAACTGCTGGATAGATGGAAACCGTCGGTGTGAGCCATACTCCGGTACAGTCACTGCGAAAAACTCATCACCAAGCCTCAACTGCTCCAGAAGCCAACTGCTTTGATACACGGACAGGGTGGCAAACGCCCAGCAACTGTTGCAATTCCCCTGATGCAATACCGCCCCCACATCCAGCCCCTGTTCGCGCCAGTCGAATTTGGGCAAGCTTGCCAACGGTTCGCTGTTTTGCAGGGCAATAAATTGCTCGTATCGCTTGCGGGCTTTGGGCGAATTCAACTTGCGGGTATACCAATCATTCGGACGTGTTTGCAGCAGCGTTTTGCGCCGGGACTCCAGGCTTTCCACTTTTTGCCGCGCGATTTCCCTGGCGCTCAATACTCTTTGCCGCAAACCGACGACTTCAGGAGAGCGCAAATCTTTGAGGTCAGGCATTTCCAGGCCATCGTATAAATCCTCCTTCTCAGAACGCGACTGACCTCGCTGTGTGCCAACTCGTGCCGACCTGCCAGTCCGAAGCGCAGCCTTCCGGCCAAAAGGCTCTGCCCCCACACGATAAGTAGGTTTGTCCTGTGCGGTGGATTGTTCGCAATCGCAATTATCCAAGTTTATTTGTTTGGCCGTCTTGCCTGCCGTCGGAGCGTTGGCGCAAGGCGGGGTTTGCTGCGGACTGGCGCTGGGCGGGTGAATCAACAATGTTGCTATCAGCCCCGCCGAAAACATCAGGAACAATTTACTGCGAGCCATTTTTTCCCCTCCCAAAGATTTTGGTCGAATTGTGTTTAAGTTTGTGGACAGGCACGCCTTGTACGGCGATGGTGCAGCCATCCCGTCAGCATTTCATCAACATCAATTCGCCGAATGAAGCTCAACAATGTGCGCGAGTTTTACTTCCCGCCAACCCGTTCAAAAGGCATGTCTCGCATGCGTCCTGCTCCAAAATGCAATCTCGTGATTCGTCCATCGGAATCGCGTGTGACCCAAATTACCAGGCCTGGGCCAAAGCCGACACTGAAATGGTCTTTGTACTGTGGTCGCAGCGGTTGGCGCGTGGTTGGCCGCTGAACAAAAAATGCATGGCCGTTTTCGACTGCGATGGTGAACGATGCGTCGGCTTCATCACTGTGCCAAACACCGGCAAAGGATTTCAATTCGTCCGGCGTCGGAGTCCATTGAGATTCCGCTACAAAGCGAGTCACCACTTCGCCGTTGTCAGTTTCAAACGAAGCTGGTTTGCCGTCTTTTCCGATCTGGAAGCGAATCCGCGACGATCCACCCAGAAATGCCCCGTCGCGCAACGGGCGCAGCGCGAATTGACCAGCCAAACGCAACATTCCACTTTCGATAATTGTTCGTTCCGGCATGTGCGTTTTTTCGTTGCGCCATAGGCCCACATACTTTTGCAGCTCTTCAGGTTTCAACTCGATGGAGCCTGGTGGCGCTGGCGCAGGGAAAGGGCCAGCGATTTCGTTGAAAATCTCCCGCTCAATGTTGGCGGGATTTCTGGACGCGCTGTTGCACATCACGGCGATTGAAAGTTTCAGATCTGGATACCGCGACAGAAAGGTTTGATAACCCGCTGTCGAACCGCCGTGAGCGACTTTGCGATGGCCGCGGTCGTTGGTGACGATGACGCCCAGCGCGTAAGTAATTTTTCGGCCATCGTTGAGCACGCCTGTTGTTTCCATCGCTTCAACCAGCGGAGCGCCCATTGAGCGCGAATCAAGCATGGCGTTCCACTTCAGCCAATCGCCGACGGTGGTCAGCATTCCGCCGTTGCCGTAAACATTCATAAACGGCATCAGCAATCGCCACGGCCCGGCGAGCGATCCGGTGTAAGCCTGAGCGCGACCGGGAATCAGCCGCTGGTAATCATCGCGCCAGCTTGTGTGCGTCATGCCCAGCGGCTTGAAAAATCGCTCTTCGGTAAAGGCGGGCAGGCTCTGTTTTGACACGCGCTCAACAATCGTCGAGGCCAATGTGTAACCGCTGTTGGAATACGAGTATTCCGCGCCGGGCGTGAAGTCCAAACCTTTCTGATGTGTGATGACGTCCATTGCCAGCGCCTGTGAAATGACCCGGTCGCCCCTGCCAAATCCCGTCAGTTCCAGCACCGATCCCCAATCGCGCACTCCGCCGGTGTGATTCAGCAAATGGCGAATCGTCAGCGGCGAGCCGTAATCCGGCAACTCCGGGATGTACTTTTTGACCGGATCATCCAGGCCGAGTTTTCCTTCCAGCGAAAGCAGGATGATCGCGGCGGCGGTGAATTGTTTGGCGACCGAGCCGGATTCAAAAATGGTTTGCGGAGTGTTGGGAATCGCGTGTTCGATCTCCGCCATGCCGAACGCTTTTTCATAAACCGAACGGCCAGAGAGTGAAACGCCAACCGCGCATCCAGGCGCAGACGCCGGAGAAAGCTTGGCGGCCTTTTCGACCGCTCGATCCGCGCCAGCGACAACTTTCGCTTGATCCAGCGTTTGCGCGAACAAGGCAGAAGAAATCAGCGCGATCATCAGGAAAACAGAGCTACCGATTTTGATTCGTGCGTTCATAACAGAATTCACCTCAGTTAGGGGTTTGTGGGTCATCACAACATCGTTTCGACTTTCGTTGCGCCAATCAGATTGGCCAATCGCGATAACGCCTCGTCCATTCGTTTCTTGCGTGCTTTGGTAACTTTGATCGTTGGTTCCCAATACAGATTTCGGATTTCCAACGAGTTTCTGTCGCGTTGAAACTTCGGATCAATGCGACCTACCAATTGTTCGCCTTCCAGAATCGGCAGCACGTAATAACCGTACTGCCGTTTTGGCTCCGGCACGAAAGCTTCAAAGCGATAGTCGAAGTTAAACAACCTGGCGGCACGAGCGCGATCTCGAATCACCGGATCGAACGGCGAAAGCAGGCGAATCCGGTCAGGCGCTTCGGGCAGATTGCGTAACCGGGCCTGCCAATCGTTCAGCCCAAAGCCAGGGCGCGGTTTTTCGCCATTGGCGGATTCAACCATGACGGCAACAAGCTCGCCGGATTTCGCCGCTTGCTCGCACCACTGCCGAGCTTGTGGGAGCGTGACGGCATGCCAGAAATCGGCGATCTCTTTTGGAGTGGCAATCACCAATCGTTCAAACGCCGTGCGGCAAGCCCATTCGATGTGTTCGGCTTCGGCAGGCGCGGCAAGTTTGGCCGCTTCCGGCAACACACGTTCGGTCAAATCGTAAACTTTCTGAAAGCCTGCGCGCCGCGCGACCATCAATTCGCCGGTGAACCACAGATATTCGAGCGCGACCTTTTGCGGCTTCCAGTCCCACCAACCGGCAGATGCGCCTTGACGATCATGCTCGAAATCCTGCGAACGTAACGGGCCTTCGGCGGTAATGCGCTCGCGGATGTGCGCCAGCATCTTGCCAGATTCCGCGTCCAAGCGTTTGCCAAACCACTTCCCCCACAGCGTGGTTGCGAGATGTGCAAAACGCGGTTTCCAATGTGCAAACCACGCGGTCGGAATCGCTGATGCATCGTGCGTCCAATGCTCGAACAGATGCCGTCTGGTTTCGAGTAGATAAGTGAAATGTTCATGTCTGTAAGCGTCCAGGCGACTGCCTAGTGTGAGGTGATGCGCGCGCTCGACGTAATTGATCGAATCCAATTGGACGAAGCCCATTTGCTCAATCAATTTGGCCAGCGTCGTATGTGTGACTTTGCGCGCAGGATCAGCGAGCAAACCTTGCGCGCCGAGAAACAGGCGGCGGGCGGATTCAGTGGGAATCAAAGGTCTATTCATCTTGAACTTTATTCGCTTAGCGGGCACCGTGTTTTTTCAGCAGCATGGCAATCTTGTTGTGTCCTCGCCGCGTCGCCCAAGCCAAAGGCGTAGCCCAAACCGGATCATCCCGTAAATTCGTTTTTGCGCCGTGTCGCAACAGCAGTTTGACCATTTCGAGTTGGCCGTATTTCGCCGCCCAACCCAGCGGTGTTGAGCAAATGTCTTCGTCGCGGGCGTTGAGGTCAGCGCCGTGTTCGATGAACCACCTGGCCTTTTCCACTTCGCCTTTGCGCGCAAACTGATGCAGCGGCGTGATTCCCAACCAATCGGGATAACTGGGATTCATGCCGTGGGCAAACAACAGTTCATTCAATTCGCGCGTTTTGGCTCCGGTCAGCCAGCCGGGAAACGTCGTGCGCGCGGGCAAGTCTGGCTCATATCGCAGCATCAATCGCACAAAGGCTTCGTGGCCGTTGCCCGCGGCATTGGCCAGCGCGTCCGGGTCATTCGCCAATTTCGGATTGGCCGCAAACATCGCTGCGGCTGTTTTGACATCGCCGTAATAAGCCAACAATTCCACAGAACGAGCGGAGCCATAAGAACAAAGCAACTGCACCATCTTTTCGTCTTCGTTCGACAGCGCAATGCTCAACGCATCGGCGGAACTTTCAACCGGCGGGCTGGGATAAGCGCCGTGTTCCAACAACAGTTTGGCTATGTCGTAATGGCCTTCATACACCGCCGAATACAGCGCGTTGCCACGTGGAGCAATGCCTTCTTCTGGCAAATTCGGATCGGCTCCGTGTTTAAGCAACAGTTTGACGATTTCGATGTGACCGCGCGCGGCTGCGTTTTTGAGCGGCGAGCCGGAGCCAATGTAATAGGTGACGTATTCGGAAACCTTGTTGGCCAGCGACGGGTCTTGTTTCAGCAATTGCTTGACGCGCTTCGCGTCGCCGATGCTGGCGGCAGTGTTGATGTCAACGTATGCTCCACGCTGGCGCAGATGTTCTAACACTTGTTCTGGCGTGATTGACCAATCTTCTGGCACATCACGCCAGCCGCGAAAACTGTAATCGCCGTTCGTCAGTTGAATCGGACGCGCTCCGTCAATTCGCGCCGCATTGATGTCGGCTCCACGCGCCAGCAATTCGTCAATCACATTCAACTGCCGCGTCATTGTTGCCCAATGAATCGGCCGATTGCTGTGTCTGTCGCCCACGTGCAGCAATTCAGGTTTGGCATCGAGCAGGCTTTTTACTTTTGCCAGATCGCGCGCGCGGATAGCAGCGGCAACGGCTTCTCCGTCCGGTGAGGCGTTGTGCCGGCCAGCGAAAGTCGTCGCCAGCAAATTTTCCATCTCGACATAACCACGGTCACGACAGATTTCGAGCAAGCTCTCATTGACGGCCAGACTCAACGGGTTGGCAGTGTATGCAAGCAAGTATTTCGCAACCGCAATCTGATTTTCGCGCACAGCAAAGTAAATCGGCGTGCGATAGTTGTAATGCGTCCGCGCCAGCGACGGGTCTTTTTTCAACAGACGTTTGACGGCTTTCAAATCACCGGCAATGCAGGCGCAAAACAATTTCCATACGTCAGTGCCTTGCCCCGTCGCCCAAAGCAATGGCGTATCCTTTTTCAAATCATCCGGTTGAAACATTCGTTAAACCTCTGTGTAAAAGAAGGCGAGTTCCTGCACGCTGACGTTGCTTTTTTTCGTCAAGCGCACCGGCGTCGAGGCTTTGCCAATCAGCCCTTGATCGGCCAGATATTCGCAAGCTGTCGTGACGTGTTCGACATTGAAGTTGCGTTTGAAATGGTCTTCGATTTCGGTGCAGGAGCGCGCTTCGCCGACATCGCGCAAGTGGTCAAGGATCGGCGCAAACAGCTTCGGCGCGCGTTCGGCGATGTAAGCGTCAACCGTTGCGAGCGCCGTCTGCACGCTCTTCTTTGTCTTTTTGGTGTTGAGCAGGTCGCTGTAAATCGTTTTGAAAAACTCCGGGTTAAGCTTCATAGCCTGCGGAATGACTTCGCGGTCGGCCAGCAATCTGGCGTTGATGACTTCGACCTGAGCCAATGGCGTGGCCGTCGCCAGAATCCACAGCGCGGTGTAATCCAGATCGCAGCGCGTAAGGAAAAACTTGTGCGCTTTGTATAACGGCGGCAACACATTCGTCGCCGCGCGCAACAGTTGCACCTGTGTGTCGCGTTCGCCTATTTGGCCTAATTGCTCGAACAAAGACGCTATCGTCGGATCGTGCGTGTATAACAATCGCCCTTTGGCCAGAAACGAATGCATAAACGAATTTCCGAGCGAACCTTCCACCGTCTGACGCAATTCCGTTCGCGACAGCAACAACGCGTGAACGTTCACGCTGTCGGCGTACAGCGACAACCCGCCGGATTCAACTTTGCGGTCGTCCAACGTCACCAACACCAGATCAACGTCGGATTTCGCCCAGACTTTATCGTGCGACAAACTGCCGCAAAGGATCGCAGCCAAAATCGAACGATCTTCTTTGACCTGCTTGATCAGCGCGTCCAACGCTTCAGAGAATTTTTTCTGGATTGCTTCGTTCGCCATAAACGATGTTCAGCCGACTACTTCTTTTGCGGCGGATAAATTTTGAGTATGTGTTTGATCGAGGCTTTGAGGAGTTTTTTCAGCGTCGGCACATGCAAATCAGAGAACCGTTTGATGTAAATGCATGACTTGCCGCAGGTGAATTTGCCCAGCTTTTCCATCAGTTCGTCGTGATCTTCAAAACCTCCCATGACATACAGCGTCAGATTTTGTTTGCGCGGCGAAAACCCAACCATCGGCCAATCTCCCGTTTTCCCGCTGGCATATTTGTACGTGTACATTCCAAAGCCGACGATGTTGGCTCCCCACATTTTCGGTTCGGCTTTGGTGACCTTCTGCATAAGTTCGACAATTGCCCAACAGTCCGCGCGGGCTTGTTCGTCTTTGACCGCGTTGATGAAATCGGTCACGGAAGCTTCAGTGAGTTTGGTTTTTGGTTCAGCCATAAAATTCTCCTATTGGTCAAAAGTAGAGCGAACTCAATTGAGATAAATCTTTTCCACTTACAAACCGAATCTTTGCGCCGAACGCGCTCGCGCTCTGGCTGCTTCTTCTTCACGATTTTTGGGTGGAGTATTGGTTTCCAGCGAGTTGAGCAGTTTGTGCGAAACTGCGGCAACGTCTTCAACGGCGGCCAGGAATGCGGCTTCGTTAGCTTTGGATGGTTTGTTGAAACCGCTCAGCTTTCTGACGAATTGCAACGAAGCCGCACGAATTTCTTCATCAGTTACTGGCGGATCGAAATTGAAAAGAGTTTTGATGTTTCTGCACATTTTGCCTCGCCTCAGTCGCTGGCTATTTCTTGTTTGCCTTCGGAGCCAGCAACTTCAAATCAATCGCATTGCCCATCGCCTGATAGCCAGCTCGATTCGGATGCAGTTTGTCGCCCGCGCCGCCGATGGTGCTGTTGGGTTGGAACTCCGCGCGAAGACCGCCGGTCTTTGCGTCAACCGTGACAGCATCGAAATCAGCAACGCCATCGAATAGGCCGCCAGTGCGAATGAATTTATTGATTGTCTGGCGGCGTTCGTTGACGGAAACGCTTCCCGCATCGCCAGTGTTCCCCAAGCCTGAAGTAATCGTCGCGCCGATGATTTTGACCTTGCGCGCGCGAACTCGTTTGACCAATTCCTGCATCCCGGCGATGACGGCTTCGGCTGCGGCTCCGCGCGAAAGATCGTTGATGCCTTCCAACCAGACGATGTGCGTCACGCCTGAAAGATTCAGAACGTCTCGCTCCAACCGATCCAGCGCCGAAGGGCCGCCGGAAACTGGCGCGGTCGCCGAATACTTCGCCGGGCCGATGATTTGGTTGCCGCCGATGCCCGCGTTGATGACGGAGATTCGATTGCCATAAGCCACGCGCAAACGTCGCGCCAACACGTCAGGCCAGCGGTCGTCTCCGTTCAGAGTCGAAAGCGTTCCGTCAGTGATTGAATCTCCGAAGCAGGCGACAACAACAGTGTCCGCCGGAGCCATGACTTCAAACGCATCCAGGAAATACCAGGAGGTTGTAGTGTAAGGAAAGCTGGCGTCGCTGTTTTCGCCGCCGTGACTGCCCGCGCGTATCGCGGTCAGGTAAGAAGTTTGAATCGCTTTGGCGTGCCAGGTCATCGGGCCGCTGTTGCCCACGACGTGAAAGCTGACGGCGAGCTTGCGTCCGGCCAGCAAAGCATCGTTCGCATTTTTGACGAAAGCCAGATTGACGGCGTCGCTGTACACAACCCCGCCCGGTTCAATAGTGATGCTGCGTTTGCCGCCAAACATCACACGGCTGTTTGTGCCTGCGGCTACATTTCCCGCACTGGACTGCAAGCCAACAAACACGCCATCAAAGGTCACAGGCCGCGTGCCGAAGGCGTTTGAAAATCGCAGCCGCCCGCTTTTGCCCCACAACTCCGGGCGAATAATCAGCCGAAAGGTTTGATCGTTCGCGCCAACTTCAGCAGATTCGATGGCGTATTGCAGCACTGGCTGAGCCGAGGCATTGCCCGAAGGATATGGCCCGTTAGCCGAAGCCGCCCACGACGCTGCCCAATTTTGAGTTTGCGCTTGCACGGAGCTGAACCAGACCAAGCCAAAAA
>JAGNMH010000167.1 GCA_017991275.1 Acidobacteriota bacterium | reverse complement strand
GTTGCCATTCGCTCGGCGTCCAGACGGTCTTATCTTCTGCACGGCGAGAGGTATAAAACAGGTAATGCATCCTGGAACCTTCATCCTGAATTACGCTGCCTGTCCAGATTGAAAGGTTGTCCCAACCGCCGTCGTCACTTTTTGCCAGCGCAACGTCACCCAGTTCTTTCCAACCACAGCCGGTCATCACAGCGTGCCCAACAGAAGCCAAATTGTGCCGAAGGTCGGGATTGAATCCGCATTCCGCTTTATTGGCTTGGAGGTAAAACAGATGGAGTTCACCATTCTTTTGGGCGAACCAGAAATCCCACAGGTATTTGTTTAGCGGAAACCACGGCATAGCTAGTTTTGGCCTTCTTTTATAGTCAAGACTTGATCGGCCTTCACATCTTTTAGTGTGCTTGTTTGACCGCTTGGCCAATAAACATCAACGCGGTCAGCCTTGAGTTTGTCGCCAAGCCCGAAATGCAATCGCAAATCGTCGTGTGAGTAATAACTGGTTTGGCTGAGCGCGGCCTGCGCCTGCTTGCGTTCTCCGACGGTGAGGACAACTCGCGCGCCTAAACCGGTTCGATTCGATTTCACTCCTGCCAACTTCACTTTCAACCAATGATTCCTGTTCGCCTGATCGTTTCTTAGCAACGACGGAGCTTCGTTCATATTCATCACCAGCACGTCAATATCCCCGTCGTTGTCGAAATCTCCGAACGCGCAACCACGACTGGAATGTGGAGTTGTCAGGCCGGGGCCGCTTGTCGCTGAAACTTCTTCAAAACGTCCGTTGCCCAGATTGCGAAACAACTGACGCGGGCTGCGATGCGGGTACTGTTTGAAAGCTTTTTCGACTTCGGGATAAACATTGCCTGTTACCCAGAAAATGTCCGGCCAACCGTCGTTGTCCACGTCCGGCATTCCTGCGCCCCAACTAATATATTTCGTCGCGGAGCCAAACCCTGCGGCCAGCGTCACGTCTTCAAACAAGCCTTTGCCAGCGTTGCGATACAACACCGGCGTGTCGTCCATAAAGTGAGTTTTGAAAATATCCAGCCGCCCGTCACGGTTGAAATCGCCAACACCTAAACCCATTCCGGCTTGAGGCTGGCCGTCCTCGTTGTAAGCCGCGCCGTTTTCCAGCGCGATGTCTGTGAACTTACCGTTGCCGTCATTGTGGTACAGAATGCTGGCTGTCGAATCACAAGCGACATACAAATCAACCCAACCGTCTTCATCAAAATCCGCAGCAGCCACAGACATCGGGTAACGACCGGTGACTTTGCTAACGCCTGAGCTTTCCGAAACATCGGTGAACGAACCGTCGCCGTTGTTGCGGTACAGCCAGTTGTGAGCGAATGGCAAACCTTTCGGCCCGCAATTAACCGGCACACCTTTCCATGCACAGTTCGCTCCTTTGCCTGGTTCCTGCGCGGTTTTCAAATCGAAGCTCAAGTAGTTGGAGACAAACAGATCAAGGTCGCCGTCACGGTCGTAATCAATGAAGCTGCATCCCGATCCCCACCGGAGGCTTTCAGAATCAGGCTGGGCAAAATCGAGCTTTGCTTTCTTAGTCACGTCAGTGAATGTTCCGTTGCCATGGTTTTTATAAAGCACGTTCGCGCCCCAGTAAGTTACGAACAAATCGTCAATCCCGTCGCCGTCGAAATCTCCGATGCACAAGCCCGAAGCAAAACCTGTTTTGGTGAATCCGGCTTTCGCAGTCACATCTGTGAACGTGCCGTTTCGGTTGTTTTTATAAAGCCGAGTGGTCGGTTCGCTGCCTTTGGCAAACGGTTCCAGCCGCGAACCGTTCAGCGTCAGCAAGTCCATCCAACCGTCGTTGTCGTAATCGTAAAAAGCCACGCCGCAACCGTTGGTTTCAATGATGAACCGTTTGGATTCGACGCCGCCGTAAACAATCGGCTGAGTCAATCCGGCTTGCGCGGCAATGTCCACAAATTGCGGATTGCGGATTGCGGATTGCGGATTGGCTGCTTCGATCAGCGTAAGCCAAAAAGTAATGACAAGAATGACAACGCCTGATTTCATTTGTCCGGGTTCTCCAAATTGCCTTGCAGCTTTTCGGCCAGCGCAAATTCGCGCCTGGCGTCTTCGGCTTTGCCGGATTGCTGGTACACCTGTCCCAGAATGTAATGCGCGGATTTGTTGTTCGGATCAAACTGAATCGCGCGTTTCAGCATTCCTTCGGCGTTCGATAATTGCCGTTTTTTCAAATAACTTTTGCCCAGCAAAATGTATGGGCCGCTGTAAAACGGGTTGAGCCAGACGGATTTTTGCAGTTGAATGATGGCGTCATCCCACTTCAATTGCCGAGTCAGCGCGTCGCCAATCTTGTAATAAGCCATGGCGTTGTTTGGATTAATCGCCAGTTCTTTTTCCAGCAGCGCAACGCCTTCGTCGTATCGGTTTTTGTAAATCGCGTTTTGCGCCAGCAGGAAATTCGCCTGAGGCAAGCGCGGGTCTTTTTCCAAAGCTTTTTTCAATTCAGCGTCGGCCAGGTCTTCCATCTCGACGCGAATCATCATCTGCGCGGTCAACAAGTACGCGGCGGCGGAATCCGGCTGAACTTTGAACATTCGCCCGAAGGCCGCGCGGGCTTTGTCGGATTGGCGCGCCTGCACGCAAGCCATGCCGAGGGCGTAAACCAGTTCGTTGTTGCTCGGAAAGCGGCTGACCGTTTGTTCGAGATAAGGAATCGCCTCGGCCATTTGACCAAGCAGGTAATGCGACAAACCAAGCGCTTGCTGGCATTCAAAGTATTCGCGCACGACAGGGCTGTCACCCGGAGCTTCATTACCGGCGCGAACTACATTTTGGAGGTAAATCAGGGCGCGCTGGTACTCGCGTTTTTGATACCAGGACATCCCCATCAGGTAAGCGACCTCTCTTGGGTCGCGCCCTTGTCCATTAGCGAACGTGCTCAGCTTCTGAAGGACGTCATCATAACGGCCTGCGTTGAACAGCGCGCGTTCTTCAGTCAGAGCTTGCTGTGCTAACCCGGTTTCAATCAGTGTCGCTCCGCAAATCAACAAAGCCAGACAGAGAGCTATCATTTTCGTCATAAATTCCTCCCGGTCATACCATTCAAGTCATAAGCTAATGACTCCGGTACGGTGCCGCGCGCGTAAGCAAGCGGCGATGCCTCAGCCCCAAACCGCTTGCTTACGCGCGCGGTACCGTATCAGAAGCCCCAAACCGCTTGCTTACGCGCGCGGTACCGTACCAGAAAACAAATGATAGCATCTAAAAAATTGGGGAGCCTGACGACGGCTCCCCTTAGTTGGCGATGCAAAGGACGGTTGCAGTCCCGTCCCAAGAATGAGTCCGCTTCAAGCAGTTCTTTTAGAACTTGTACTTGAGCGCGAACTGGAAGTTGCGTTGCGGATCGGAACCGAAGTAGGCAGTCGAATTGATCGTGCCTGCGCCGCCGCTGGGATTGAGTTTGCCGCCGCTGAAGCTGCCGATGAAACCGTCGGGATTGCCCAGGTTGACGTGGTTGAAGAAATTGACTGCCTCAACACGGAACTCAACGTGCTTGGTTTCGCTGATCTGGAACTTCTTGAACAACGAAGCATCCGTGCGCCAGTAACCAGGGCCGCGCAACGAATTGCGTTTCTGGTTGCCGAACGTGCCTACTGCCGGTGCGCTAAACCCACTCAGATCAGTGAAGAACTTGTAGGTTCCATCGGCTTGGCGCTGCGCGTTTGTCTTCAGCGTCCCGCTCTGATTCGGGCGGCAGGTTCCGGTGTCGGAAATGCCGTTCGTGTCAAAGCAGTTGTCAAAAGGCAGGCCGCTCTGAATTGTAGTGTTGGAGTTGAACTGCCAACCGCCTAACGCCAAATCAGCCACTTTTGAAGCATTGCCCAACAACTTTTTGCCTTTACCAATTGGCAATTCATAAACCTGAGACAGCACGAAATTGTGGTCGCGCTGCCAGCCAGCAGGGCCACGATTCAAACTGGAATCAAACGGAAAATACCCGCCGTCTTCCGAAACCTGATCCTGATACGTGTAATGCATCAGAATCGAGTAACCGTCTGAAAACCGTTTGTCCAGCTTCAATTGAAGCGAGTTGTAATGGTTGTCGGCGCAGTTACAGAAGAAAGCGATGTCCTGAGTCCAGCCGAATTTCTGGAAGAAGGGTTTGGCCAGCGTGCTGTTGCGGCCCGGCGTGTAACCCGTAATCGGCACCTGATTGACGTTCAAATCCGGGCCGTCGCCCGCGAAAACGTGAGTGCCTTTGTTGCCAACGAACGCGGCTTCAACCGAAGTCTTGCTGTTCAACTGATACTGCACGGTCACGTTGTAAGCATCAACCGTTGGCAGTCTTTGTTTGTCTGGCAAGACGCGGGCGAAAACGTTGTTCGGAAGGAAAAATTGTCCGCTGGAAGGCAGCGAAGTGTTTGTCTTGGCCGTCGGGTCTTTTGGAGCCTTGTCCAAACCGTAAAACTGAGTGAAGGCAGGAGCGCCATCCGCCAAATTGAATGCGCGGTTGAACGAACCGTTGTCCACACGCTGCACGGCCAGAACCGGCAGATTCTGCGTAACGGAATGGCCAAAAACCGAACCGAACACACCAATGTCATAGCTGCGCCCGTAACCGGCGCGAACCACCAGCTTGTCGTTGACTTTGTAGCTCAGCGCCAAACGCGGAGCAAAATTGACGGAGTTTTTGACGTTGCCATTCAGTCCTGTCGAACCAACTCCGACGGTGCTGATCTGGCCGGTTTCCAAACTCAGGAATCCTGCGTTGCCTGCGTTGTTGATGGATTGCGGGTTGATGACATCGGCGCGCAACCCGTAATTCAACGTCAATTTCTGGTTCACACGCCACGAATCCTGGCCATAGTAAAAATGACGCCATTGGCGTTCACGAGCATCCGTGCTGGTGCTGATGTAGCGACCGAAGCTGGTTACGTCGCCCAACAGGAAAGTCGCCAAACCAAGTCCCGTGCCGCCGGTGGTTCCGGCAGTGCGGTTGTTGTTGAAACTCAACTCGCCAGAACGATGAGTATCGCTGGGCACGCGCAGGTTGAAAGCGCGGCGAACGTCAACACCGAATTTGAAAGTGTGATTGCCAACGAATTTTGACGTGTTGCTGACGAACTGAAACTGGTTTTCGTCCTGATCCAGAGGGCAGTTGCAACGATTGACGCCCAGGCCGGAACCGAAGTTCGTGCCGCCGGTTCCGCCGTTGCCATCAATGAAACCGGCAAACAGACCAGAACTAAACGCATCGTTGTTCAATCCGCGAATGCCTGCATCCGCAGCAGTGTTTTTTCCGAAGTCAAAAGGCAGAACGTTGACCTTGTAACGGAAGAATCCGAAACGGAAATCAGTTACCACCGTCGAATTCCAGGCGTAATCGAAACCATAAGCGACACTCTGGTTGCGAACTTTGGAATCACCACCAAGCGAAACGAGTTCCGAACCACCACCCGCACCAAAAGCCGTTGGCCCGTTACGAGCGAAATCAGCAAAGCTGTAACGACCGAACATGCTCAGTTTTTCGTTGGCGCGGAAATCAATGCGAGTGTTGAAACTGTCTTTGTCGAAGCCTTCGATACCAGAAGCGACGTAATTATCAGTCGTGCCGTTCAAACGTCCTGGAGCGTTGGGCAGCGGGATCAGCTTCAGCACGTTCAGAGCCTGAGCTGACAAACGATTGGTCGGAATCTTGTTTCCCGTGAATTGGGTACGCGCAGTCAAAGCACCTGACGCATTAAAGACCGAAGTCGCCGGGTCAAAAATGTTGACGCCATAAGCAGTCAGATCGCCCGTGCGCGCCGCTGCTGTGGGAACGCTCAGCAAACGGGTTCCACCGGTTTTGCTTCGCAAACCTTCGTAATCGCCAAAGAAAAACAGCTTGTCTTTGATGATGCGTCCGCCGATGGCTCCGCCAAATTGATTCTTCAGCGTGTCGGGAATGAATTTCTGTGTCAGCGGGTCTTTGCGCGATTGTGAGAAAGGATTACGGGCTTGCAGAATGTCGTTCTGACGGAACAGAAAAGCTGCACCGTGCAGGTCGTTCGTGCCGGATTTGGTCGAAACCGAAGCGACTCCGGCAATGGCCTGCCCAAATTCGGCGTCGTAATTTTGCGAAGTAATCTTGCTTTCGCCGATTGACTCAAAGTTAGGGTTGACGACGATGATGCCCAGAATTGGGTCGCGGTTTTCGGTTCCGTCAAGCTGGAAACCTGTGCCGCTGAAACTCTGGCCGTTGACCATCGTCTGGGTTGAGCCTTGCGGGTTTTCGCTGGCAGCGTGCTGCCATTGCAGTTGCTGAGTTCCGGGCGTCAGCAAAATCAGTTTGGTGAAGTTGCGGTCAAGAATCGGCAAGTCAGTGATCTGGCGAGATTCAAAAGTTGTGGCGACATCGGCGCGGTCTGTTTTCAGCAGCGGCGCTTCTGAAGTGATGGTGACTTCTTCCGTAACTGCGCCGGTCTGCAAAGCAATGTTTGCTTCCGAACCACGGTCAACGTTCACAATAACTTCGGTGACTGTGGCTTTGAATCCCTGCGCCTCAACCTTGACTCGGTAAGCGCCTGGAATCAGACGCGTCAGGTTATAGTTGCCTGAAGTATTTGTTTCAGTCGTTTCGCTGACGTTTGTTCCGGTATTGGTGATTGTCACTTTGGCTTTGGCCACAGCCGCGCCAGACTGATCGGTCACCGAACCGAACACGCTGCCGTACACCGCCTGACCGAAAATGTTTCCGGGCAGAAGTGTCAGGCAGAGCAACGCGAACAGCGAGAGGATGCATAATCTCTCTTTTGTTCTCATAATTTTAGGTACCTTCCTGTAAATGACCGGATAAAGCTTGGTTGCCGACCGGTCTGGTGTGATTCAATGGTGATTAGTTTATTGCGGCAGGCCATCCTTAAATTCGTTCAAGTGCGTTGCCTGTTCGCAGCGAGTGCTCAGTCATAAAGACCGGACACGAAGGGCTTCTATCGCTCAAAGCTTTAAGAAGCTGTGATTTTTCCCAGCAACAAGTGTCAGTTTTTAGTTTTCGTAATGTGGAGCCAGTTCGCCTCTGAAATTCTCCCAGCAAAGGCTTGAGCGAATCCGGCTTTAACTTTTTAATGGATTGAATGCAGTGTCCTGCGGGCGGCAAAATAGACGCTGAGACCTAGTTTTCGACGTTACACCGCCGTATAATACGGTTACTTTCCCCTGTTTCAACAACTTAGCAGTACTAAAGACCGTAACGTTACACGGCAAATGTAACGTTATTTTTATCTCTTGCTGATAACATGGAAATTAGCAAAGAAGAAAAACTTGATTACCTGAACAAGCTTCTCCACAGCCAAGCTTTGGCTGGCTCAGACAGCCTGAAAAGCTTTTTGCGGTTCGTAGTAGAAAAAGCTGCCGAAAACCCTGAGAACCAATTGAAAGAGTATGTGATTGCGACTGAAGTTTTCGGGCGAAGCCAAAGCTACAACCCACAGATTGATTCGATTGTCAGAGTCCAGGCCGGGCGTTTAAGAACCAAGCTAGCCGAGTATTACGCTGCCGAAGGCAGCGCGGACAAAGTTCTGATTGAGCTGCCTAAAGGCCATTACACACCGTTCTTTTCGCGCGTGCAGCAAGATCAACCCGCGACTTTTAGCTTTTCCGCTGACAACGAAGACGGTGATATAGCGGCGCTGATAAAACCCATCTGGGGTGAAGTGCTTTGTGCGCCTGAACCTATGCTGGTTGTTTTCAGTAACTCAAATTTTCATGGTACTTATGAACAAGGACTGAAATTGGATAGAGTCAGCGACAGTCAGAAATATGACCAACCAGAGACAACTGCTCCGCTGCCAGTTGTAGATCATTACACAGGCATTGGCGAAACGATGGGGGTTTACTTTCTAAGCGATTTTTTCGCCCGCATCCATCACCCATTTCGCGTCAAACGCAGTTTGTTACTGACCTGGGATGATGCCAAGATCGAAAACATAATCGTTTTGGGTTCGCCAGCCGAAAATCTGTTTCTGAAAGAATTGCCCCAAAAACAGGACTTCGTTTTCCGCCCGCTGAAAGACGAAACCAATAACCGATGGCTGGCGATCATCAACACCAATCCTAAAAATGGAGAGCAAGAGCATTACATATCAACGCAACTTGGTCCGTCGCCCAGCCAAATTTCGGAAGATTACGCCGTCATCAGCGTGTTGAAGGGATTGAGCGAACGAAACCACCTGATAATTCTGGCGGGCATAAATACCTTTGGCACTCAAGCCGCCGTCGAATATGTCACCAAGCCCGAATATATGCGTGACCTGATCGCTCACTTGAATATCGCGCCTCCAGGTCAGCCGCCACAACTGCCAAGCTATTATCAGGTGTTGCTGAAAGTGAAAGTTAGTAGCGGCGTGCCAATACAAATTACTTACGTCACGCATCACGCGCTGGATCAATAAATGGCATGTAGCACCGCTTCAGCCGGAACGGATTCCGCTGTTTATCAATCAGCTTTCACCAGACAATTCCAACTGAAGCCGGTGCTACATGCTATATTCCGCTTGTGATGAATACTTCTCGCTTTATACTATTCGCAATCGTTTTGGCAGTCTTACCGCTCTCACAACAGCCCGGCGCTCCTGCCGAGTTCAAAGTCTCCTTCACCAACATCGCCAAAGCCGCTGGGCTGACCCACAAAACCGTCTACGGCGACGAACACAAAAACAAATACCTGCTGGAAACAACTGGTTGCGGAGTCGCCTGGTTCGATTATGACAATGACGGCTGGCTGGATTTGTTTTTCGTCAACGGCACTCGTTTCAGCGGCATCGTCAAGGGGCAGGAACCGACGACTCATCTGTACAAAAACAATCGAGATGGCACTTTTACGGACGTAACTGCCAAATCCGGCTTGGCCAAAACCGGCTGGGGGCAATCCGTTTGCGTAGGCGATTTTGACAACGACGGTTGGGATGACCTGTTCGTGTCTTACTTCGGCAAAAACACTCTGTTCAAAAA
>JAGNMH010000166.1 GCA_017991275.1 Acidobacteriota bacterium | reverse complement strand
GGCAATAATCTGATTACTCAATTGTGTGTTTTATAGATTGGCTTCGTGTATCGAGGCAGGTGCCTGCCTTGATACAGATGGCCTGTTGAATTAATCGCCTGCCACCCGGCAGGCAGGGAATAGTGTGCCTTTAATGTTAAACAAGTGTTATTCAAGCATTGATAATCTCCACCCCCAGCCCCGTAAATTTACCCTGCCCCAGGTAACGTAATAACCAGGATCATGGAACGCTAGCCGTTTTTGGATGACGCCCGGCCGATAATTAAACTTGGCCGGCGATAGCTATACGTGTGCCTGCTTGGCGCAAAACAACATCAGGTTATTTGTAATTAACACAGGTAACTTACGCTGGAGGAAATCGAAATGGTGCCATATTGTCAAAACCTATTGTCGTCAAATAGACACAAAAATAATAACTCACATATTCGATATAATAGAATCATAAGATGGCTTGGGCCTGAGTTATCAAAAACCCTGGCTGTCAGCCTAAGTTTTGCTATGGTTTATAGCAGCTTCGCAATTGGAGGGCGACAAATCTTTGCGGGACCAGTTCAAATCATAACCTTGTCTGCGGAAGTAATGTCAGGCTCGCAAGTCAAGCTATCCTGGAACATTACCAACCCAGGTTCTATATCTTCAGTCAGGGTATATCGAACAGAAGCGGCATTTCCAAATAATTTTGAAATGGCGGCTTCTCTTGCAGATAACACCAGGAGCTATGTTGACCAGGGGCTGAATCCGAATAGCTCTTACCTTTACTACGTTAAAACCGTGAAGCCGGGTGGAGTATTGCTCTCAAGCCCTTCAAATACGATTACAGTCAGACTGTCCGGGAATGCCGGGCCAACACCGACTCCGCCCCCAGGCCCGACTCCGACTCCGACTCCGATTGCTACACCAACGCCGGGTCCAACGGCAACACCGACACCTGCACCAACTCCAAATCCAGACCCGACACCTCAGGGTAACGAAACGCTTTTGGCTAGAGCAATTTCGCCAACTCAGGTCGAACTGTTCTGGCAGATTCGCACAACCAAGCGTATAACAACGGTTCGTATTTATAGGACTACAACCGCCGAGCCATTCGGCTTCAATTTTCTGACCTCAGTCAGTCTGTTACCTAGTCGTTTTGTTGATTCGAACTTAACACCCGGCACAACATACCTTTATTACATTAAGTGGCCTGAAAGTGGCGTGCTTCTTTCGCCGCCATCAAACACCGCCAGAGCGACGACACTTGGCGGATCGCCAACACCCACGCCAACGCCAACTCCTCAGGCAACACCGACACCTACACCGACTCCAGGTGCTACGCCGACTCCGACACCTTCACCTATACCTACTCCGACGCCTGTTCCTACACCAGACCCTGGCGGGCAACCAACCGGACCGATTCCGTTAGACGACGAGGAACAGGAATTAGTGCGACTGATTAGCGCATACAGGGAAACCAGATTCGCTGGGCCAATTCGCCCTTCGATTGCATTGACCAAATCCAGCGACTACTTGAGCCGTGACCTGGCTTCGCGCAGCACGGTAAGCAGGACTGATAGCCTTGGACGAGATGTAGAGACTCGCGCGCGGGCTTTTGGTTATCAACCCGCAACGACATTTGATGTGCTTGCTGCGGCAGGCAATCTTACTGCGCAACAGGCGCTCAATGTGTGGAAAGGTTCGTACAACGAAAACGAGGTGTTGCTAAATCCAGTTTGGAAAGTGGCTGGGATCGGACGCACTTACAATGCTTCGTCCCGCGCTTGGTACTGGGTCATAGAGTTCGCGGGGTTTTGGGATAAAACGATTCCCATACCTGGTGAGGATGAAGACGGTCGGGTTGACGGCAGCGACATGATTCGAACGCGTCCGTCGGCAGCGGCCATCGCCGCCGGGCATCATTTTTCTGGATATGGCGATGACGGCAACTGGTACAGCGGACAACACTGTGACATGGACGAACCGGGCGGTTTAAGGGATAGATGCTGGAAAGATGAGCCTCCGCAAGGCAATCCCAGTTTGAAACAGCCCTCCATGCCGGACAACCTTACTGGAACCTGGCACGTGCAGTATTCGATCTCGCCAACAGGAATCGTTCATTACAACGATTACAGCGGCTGGGACGCCACTGGGTTCACCATTACTTACTGGATCAATGCCGATGGAACCTGGAAGAGCCAGGGTTACCGCGCCTATCAGGTGCCAACGCCAACTGAAACCGGAACCTGGGCTTCGGTCCATGACGCCGCGCGAGACGAGGAGATCGTCACTTTTTCACGCCCCGGAAAGCCAACAGCGACAATACGAATTCATGCTGTTCGAAATGTATTGACGCTTTACGCTGTTGAAGGTGGTTCAGCCATGCAAGGATTCTTAAAAGGATTTGCGGCAGATAGTAATCCCAAAGACGACCCGCAGATCATCCTGCATCCGGGAATAGGCTATTTCAACGCACCCCATGCTCCATTTTAGGAGTTTAGAGCATGTCTACTCTGAGTTCCAGCAATTCTCAGTTTGAATGTACCGCAGGTTGTCCAACCTGCGGGGGTGCCAGCAGAAAATACTTGGAGGTAACCAAACTCGCGCCAAAGCCGACCTCCGCAGGTTGGACAACCTACGGTACAGTTCCGGCTCACTGCTCAAACTGAGAATTGCTGTCTGAGTTCCGCCTTCAGGCAAATTCTGTTGATATAAAAGTGGTTACCTGAAGGTGGTTACTCAGATTGCTTTTTCAAAATTGTGCTTATTGACAGAAATCTGGAAAACTTTAGAAGTGGTAGCGCCATGTTTTCTAATTTATCGCTTGACAGTTTCAACGCCAGCGTAGTATTAGAATATCGCATCCCAAATGTGCATTACCTTAGCAATTGGTCAATCAACCATCCCCGGTATCTAGCCACAAGCTGGAAATCATTCCATTCAATGTTCCCCAGACTTTAAGCGGAATGATCCTTAATAGATTGGCCTAACGACAGCGAAGGTTTTGTGGAGATGGCTACTATAGTATGGTGCCCCGTACATGGTTTCGCGGACACTTGTCTTTTAGTTACCCTCCAAAACGAAACAGCTACCCAACATGTTTTCCTAATAGACATACTAGCCGGTTCGACCTTAACTCGGTCGAAGTTGCTCCAGACGGTAATGTAGATTGAACTGCAAACCCCGAGCAGGTCAATTTTGCATTACCAGGCCTCACAGTTTTAGTTGAGCCTAATACAAAACGAGATGGCAGTACTTATTGGCATCGCGCTTTGGAATAGGTCTTAGTATTGGTTTGGCCACGAATACGTTTTCTGATGGTCGGGTAATACAAAGCTGGTGGAAGTTAGGAAATACAATATCAGAATGCAGCGATGCTTTCTGAATCTATGGAGAAGAATTATGGTGCCTCGTAACACATATATCTCGGAAGTCGAAAAAAATAACAATCGAAAATTCTCTACAGTGTTGGTTGCTGCTTTTTTGCTGAGCTGCTTGATAGTTTTTGGTGCAAACACCCCAGTATTCGCACAGTTTGGCAACAAAGTGCAATCAATCGAACTTAACGCAACGCCTGTTTCGGAATCTCAGATTAGTCTGAGCTGGCGTATAAACAACCCCGGAGTTATCGGTGGAATTCGCATTTACCGTGCGCATTACACAGAGCCGGACAACTTTGTTTTTCTTACCTCACTCCCTCCAAACGCATTGAGGTATGTTGATTCTGGCTTGAAGGCAAAAAGCACCTGGGTTTATCGAATCCAAACTCAGGAGAAAAAGCCTGCTCAATTATCATCACCGTCAAACCCGGCCAGGGCAACGACCCTGCCAGCCGGAACCGACATCGGTAATGGGAAAAATACAACTGATGAGCCGCAAATCACCCTGGAAGACCCTTCGATAGGCAGTGCGATTCAAACTCTCAGTGCGAAAGCCCTTTCCGCTAACCAGATTGAGTTGAGATGGGCGATCCCAGGCTTGGCTCATGTAGCTTCTTTGCGCATTTATCGCGCTTCGTCTGACGATCCAAAGAACTTCGTGATGATTGGGGCCATCGGAGCCAATCTGAACAGTTACATAGACATGGATCTGAAACCTCGTACCACGTACTACTACAACATGAAGTACAACGAGAACAGCCATAGCGCGAATCTGTCGCCTCCTTCCAACACGGCAGCGGCAACGACTCCGGATGGGGCTGACCCAAATCCGCGTCGGCGTTATGAAGGGTTGCGCCCGAAGCCGGGCATCCCCTATGTGCTTCCTGACGGTGGAATGGGATCGGCAATTCCTCTGGACGACCAGGAGAGCGAATTCCTTTATTTGCTTAACAAATACCGAGCGTCGAGAGGTCTTGGCCCGGTGCGGGCTTCGATTTCCCTGACAATGTCGGGCGATGCGCTGGCCAGAGACCTGGCACCGCGTAATGAAGTCAGCAAATCCGATTCGAATGGCTTTGGCCCGTGGATGCGTGCCCGCGCTTTCGGATTCCCTAAACTTGAAGAAACAAAGTTCGACACGCTTGTGTTGGTATCCCGGTTTGTTGACTTGGAAGCTTTCTTCAATTTCACAGTGTCATACGTCGAAAACGCAGAAATGCTGCTCAGGCCTGAGTGGAAAGTTGTCGGAATTGGACGTAGCTATAACGGTGAAGGAACCTATCATTGGGTTTTGGATTTTGCCGATTATTGGGACAAGACCATTCCGCTGCCAGGCGAAGACACCGATGGCCGAGTTGACGGCAACGAACGTATCCGCACTCGTCCGCCAATTGATGCTCTGGCGGCCAAGGCCAAGTTCAGCGGTTACGGAGACGATGGCACAGCCTATTCACCGGTCCATTGCGACCAGGAAACAAAAGAATGCTGGCGCGATCCGGCTCCGGCTGGCAATCGCAACCTGCGCGAGCATTCGTATCCTGAGAACATGATTGGTCGTTGGCACGTCGAATATCAGATTGATTCCAGAGGTGTCACGCACTTCAACTCGACTGACAAATTCGACATGACTGATTTCACCATGTCATTGCTGATCAACGAAGACGGCTCCTGGGTTTCGCAAGGTTACAAAACCTATCAAGACCCCGTGCCTGCCGAAGCCGGCACCTGGAAATGGGTGCATGATGCCAGTCACGGAGAAGAGATAATTACTTTCTTCCGAGACAACGGCAAAACGGCTGCGACAATTCGTGTTCATGCATCGTCAGGTGCACTTACTTTTTACGCTGTTGACGGCGGAGACTTCTTCAAAGGAGTCAAAGCTGATGGAAATCCAAAAGATGATCCGCAAGTCATCTTTACGCCAGGCGCTGGGTTCTTCTACACATCGGCACCGGCATTTCCGGCAGCAATGCGTTGCTCTTCCTGCCCGCAGACAAATCCGTAATTTCCAGCAAGCGTTTGCGCTGGAACTTGCTGAAGTCGTTTTAAGCAGGTTGTAAGTTCAAATAGGCTGGCAGAGATTAAGTTCTCTGCCAGCCTATTTGTTTTTAAGTTCGTAGTCCCGCCTTCAGGCGGAATAGGCCGATTCCGCCTGAAGGCGGGATTACATGCTTTTTGCCTGTGCTAGAATCCACGTCGTATCAAACCAATAAGAGTGCAACCATCATGGAGAAGTGAAAGAAATGAGTTTTCGACGGGCAAGTGGAATCCTGCTGCATCCCACGTCTTTGCCATCGGCGTCTTCGTCCCAAGTTAATGGCATTGGCGATCTGGGAAAATCGGCCTATGACTTTGTAGATTTTCTGGAAGCCGCTGGGCAAAGTCTATGGCAGGTTTTGCCGCTGGGGCCGACCGGTTATGGGGATTCGCCCTACCAGTGTTTTTCAGCATTTGCCGGAAATCCATTGTTAATCAACCTTGAAGCCTTGGTTGAAGATGGATTGCTTGATCCAGATGATCTGGTCCAAGCGTCAAAGCTCTCAATTGACAGAGTTGATTACGGCCAGGTGATTGAATTCAAAAGCCAAGTTTTGGCAATGGCTTACGATAATTTTGCCGACCACGGTTCTAATCAGGAAAAAGCCGATTATCTGAATTTTGCCAATCAAGCCGCCTGGTGGCTGGAAGATTACGCCGCATTCCGAGCAATCAAGGATCAGCATGGCGGTGATGAATGGACAAAATGGCAGCCGCTTTTGCGCGATCGCCAGGATGAGGCGATGCACTACTTTCGTGAAAACAACGCAGTCGAAATCAGCCGTCACAAATTCTGGCAGTACCTGTTTTTCAAACAATGGTTGAAGCTGGCCGCTTATGCCAACGGCAAAGGCATCAAGATCATCGGCGACATTCCGATCTTTGTGGCTCACGATTCGGCGGACGTTTGGGCGAATCCCCATCTTTTTCATCTGGACAAAGAAGGCCAGCCGACCGCAGTCGCAGGCGTGCCGCCGGATTATTTCAGCAAAACCGGACAGCTCTGGGGAAATCCGCTTTATCGTTGGGAGCTGATGGCAAAAGACGGTTATCAGTGGTGGGTTAATCGCATTCGAGCCACACTTTCACTGGTGGACATCATCAGGTTGGATCACTTTCGCGGATTTGAAAAGCATTGGGCTGTTCCAGCCGGAGAAACCACCGCCATCAATGGAAGTTGGGAATCCGGCCCAGGCGCGGATTTGTTCAACGCCATCAAACAGGCTTTTGCGGATTCTGACGGCGAACTACCCATCATCGCCGAAGACCTGGGTTTCATCACTCCTGAAGTCGAGCAACTGCGCCAGGAATTCCGATTTCCAGGAATGTATGTCTTGCAGTTTGCATTTGGCATTGATCCCGGAGAAGACAAGAATAAACCTTACAGCTTTTCACCGAACTCGGTTGTTTACACCGGCACTCACGATAACGACACCACGGTCGGCTGGTTTACTGAAGGAAACGCCAGCACCCACAGCGCCGAACAGGTCAACCGCGAACGCGAGTTCGTTCTTAAATACTTGGACACTGACGGTAGCGAAATCAATTGGGATTTCATTCGACTGGCATTGGCCTCAGTTGCCGACACAGCAATTATTCCTTTGCAGGATGTCTTGGGCTGTGGCAGCGAAGCGCGAATGAACGTTCCGTCACGCGAAAGCGGCAATTGGAGTTGGCGCTTTCAAGCAGAAGAACTGACGCCGGAGCTTGGCTTACGACTGGCTGAGCTAACTGAAATTTACGGGCGCAATCGTGCTAGGTCAGCTCAACTCAATCATCAAGCCTGAGTCAAGACCGTTACCGGTAGGAAGCAGGTCTTAGCATCAAGGCATCTGAAAATGAATCTATCAGTCCGAAAAACCTTGCTCTTGTTGGCCTTGATCTTCATCGTGGCTGTGCCGGTCTATACACAGGAACCGGCGCAAAGCACTGAAGTCATCAAGATCAATACAGATTTGGTGGTTCTGGATGCCCAGGTTTTGCGGAAGAAAGATGGCCGAGCGATTACTTCTTTGCGCCGCGAAGATTTTTTGCTTACCGAAGACGGCTTGGGACAGGAGATAGTCCATTTCAGCCAAGACAGGTTGCCTCTTTCAATCCTTTTGCTGTTGGATATGAGTGCCAGTGTCCGGCCCGTCATACAGGAAATTCGCAACGGAGCCTTGCAGGCGATGAATAATTTGCGACCGGAAGACGAAGTAGCTTTGATGACTTTTGCCGATCAGACGCGGCTGCTGCAAGACTTCACGCGCGACCGCAAAGCCATAGTCGAACAAATCAGTCGCACGCTGGATAAGTCTTTTGTCGGGGTCGGAACTTCAATTCACACTTCGCTTTACGATGCCGTCTTGCAAATGGACAAAGCTCACGACAAGCTCAGTCGGCGCGTCATAATCGTCGTTACAGACAATATAGCCACCATGAATACCTTCACCAATCCCACGATTGCCGAAGTCAACGAACGCTTGCTGGAACACAGCACGGTAGTTTGCGGCATTGTCATCGGCGGAGAAAACTCCAAGACGCTGAAGCTTTTCATGCGTAACCGTGGCGAAAAGTACAACTGGACGGTTCGCGTAGACGAATTTGCCGAACCAACCGGAGGTGAGGTCATGATTTCCGACACGGCAACCGTCAACCAACGACTGGCGGATTTAATCAGTCACCTGCGAACCCGTTACAGCATTGGTTACTCGCCCGCCAACTCTTCGCGCGACGGCAGGTTTCGCAAAGTCAGCCTTTCAGTAACCGGCGAAACCGCAAAACGCGAAGGCCAAATTATCATCAAAACCCGTCAAGGCTACTTTGCTCGCGAACGCCAGAGCGTCACAAAACCCGATTGAAGCCCTGTTTGAATTAAACCTTCCCTTTTGCCACCCAGTAGCCATTTCGCCCAACACAAATTTATTGCTTGAGGTGACGGCGCGGACTATACTCCGCGCCGTCTTGCAGTAAAGCCGCTCGGCGTTATCAACAACTAAAACCAATCAGGAGCTTCAACGATGCAGGCACGCTCGAAGCTGAAACCGGGGCAGAAAGGAACGATAAAGCTCGTGGAGCTTTACGGTTCTCGTCTGGTCTGCGTCCGCTATCGTTATGACGAACAGAGCCGCAAACGTTTCAAAACGGTTGAATTGATCGTGGAGGAATCCACTTGGTCTCCACCGCCGATCAAGCCCGACAAGCTGGTTGGAGTCCGCGTTGAATTGAATGAGGTTGAACTGCAACGCAAAGTAAAACTCGCCGGCGGCAAATGGTTTCCACAGCATAAAGTCTGGCACTTACGCTACGATCAGGCTGTGGCACTCGGTCTGGAAGCCCGGATCGAACTCCGAAAGGTTTCTAGTACTACAAACCAGAGAAAATCGAAAAGTTTGTAATACTAGAAGCCAAAAGGTTTCTGGTATTACAAACCAGGTTTCTAGTATTACAAACAAGCATCTAATAGTAGATGCTTCGTATCCGCCGTCTAATTCATGTTGAGTTTTCTTGCGGAGTACAACGAACTTCCCTGACGGGAAGTTCGTACTCCGCAAAAACTCAACTTTCGTTCGAGCCGACACTTAAAAGCGCCTGAGTTAGCCGACGCCGCAGGCGTGCGGCTCAACTCCATGTTATG
>JAGNMH010000165.1 GCA_017991275.1 Acidobacteriota bacterium | reverse complement strand
CGCTGCGGCGCAAGCTCCTGCGTCAACGGAACAGGCAACATCGCCAGCCGGAAATTCTCCAAGTGAAAAAGACCCGCAGCGCGAAGCCTGGCGAATCAACGTCGAACCGTACGCAATCATCGGCAGCGGCAGACCCGGCAAAGGCGCAGCGGATTTTGATAAACCCGACGGCGTCGCCTTTACTCCCAATGGTTGGTTGTTGGCGACTGACGCCAAAAACCATCGCATTCAGGTTTGGGATGTGAAAACAAAAAACCGGTTGGGCGAATTCGGCCACGGCATCGTTGGCGGCGAAGTCGTTGACATCGCCGTTACACCAAGCGGCCTGGTGTTGGTCACAGACCAATTGCTAAATCTGGCTTATGCCTTTCGACCGCCCAAAGCAGGAGAAACCAATGAAAAAGGCAAACCGTTGCCGCCTTACGAATACCAATTCGCGGGCACACGTTTTGGCGAACAAGGTTTCGACAAACTAGGCGGCATCGCGGCTGATTCGCGTGGCCGTATTTACGCGGTTGACGCACATTTGAACAATGTCTTTCGCTTCACGCCGGATTTCAAACCAGACCCGTCCTGGCACTTTGAACGCAGTCGCGCCGACGGCAGCACCTACCTGCACGGATGCGAAGGCATTGCCATTGAGGAAACCAATGGCCAGCTTTTTATCGCCAGCGAGAAAGATTCGATTGTCCAGGTGTTTGACTGGGAAACCGGCGCTTACAAAGGCAAGTTGATCGGCGCGAACAAGAACGAAACAGGCGCGCCCGCCGGAAAGTCTGTCTTTTCCGGCTCTGTCGAAGGTCTTGCACTGGCAGCCGGGCATCTGCTGGCGGTGGACGAAAGTGTCGGCCACGTGCAGATTTTCGATATTGCCCAAACCAATGCATTCAATCTGGATTGGAATGCTTACACCGCCGCAGGCCGCAAACTGAATTCGGGCTATAAAGGTTTTTTCGGACATTCGCCGATGGTGGATTTTGAAGATAAGGCCAACAAATCCTTGCAGCAGCAGGTTAAAGACGGAGCCATAATTCCCGGCCAAGCCAATCCTCCGGGGTATTTTTGCTCGCCGGATTCCATTGCCAGTTACACGGACAACAGAGGAGAGGTTTATATTGCCATCGCCGACCAATGCAATTTCAGGCTGGCTGTTTATCGTTGGTCGGACATCAGCAAGGCAATGACGGCCGTTGTTGTCAGCACTGTCAGCAAAACTCCCGAAGCACAAGCCGAGGTCACAAAGAAAAAAGAAGTCACAAATAAAGGTAAGAAGAAGCACTGAGTAGGTTTTGGTGTCACAAATCAGCCATAAAACAATACGAGGAGACTCTCTGTGAAACGTTGCCCTGCTTGCCAACGTGAATTTACCGACAATTATACTTTTTGCGATCAGGACGGATCGGGCCTGATTGTTATGCCTGACCTGAAAGCCTGGCTGACGATTCATCACCCTGACGGCAGCGTCCACGAAATCACTCTTCCGACAAAACCTGTCACAATTGGCAAAGCTCCTGAATGCGATGTTGTCATACCGGACGGGGCAATCAGCCGCCGCCACGCTGAGATAGAAAAGCGCAGTGGCGGTATTTTCATCAAAGACCTGAACAGCCTGAATGGAACTTTCGTCAATAAACAGAAAATCAGTGAGCATGAACTCCAACTTAAAGACGGCGATGAAATCAGCATCGGGCGGGCGAAGATCGCATTGCGCCTGGAACCGGTAACGCCAATTGAGTTCCAGACAACAGCCGAAGACGACCTGCCGCGTGTGACAGGTACAATGCCAGCGATAACGCCTCTGCCGCCGCCACCTACGATCGCCAAAACACCGCCGCCAAGACCTCCAAAACCACTTACGCCGTCTGAACCCGACCCGCGAATCACCTCGCTGGGCATTGAGATTCCTGAAGCCAGTACCCCTGCGGCTAAAACAGATTCGACGAAGTTCAAAGTTCGCCAAACGGGAGAACTGGAAATCGCGGGCGGAAGGCCGCAAGAAGAACTGATTGAAAAAGTGCAGCGGCTGGCTCAGCCGATTTTATTGGATGGGCGTTATGAACTGACGGAGCGCGTGGCTCAGGACGAAAACGGCACGCTTTACCGGGCGCGACGGACGATGCTCGGCGATGAAGTCGCCATTCGTGTGCTGCGACCTGAACTTGTCGGCGATCCGGTTGCAGTCGAACGTTTTCGCCGACAGGCTAAAGTCGCCGCGCAAATCAAACATCCAAACTCGGTGCAGGTTTTCGACTTCGGCCATTCGCCGGAAGGCGCGGTTTACATTGTTGAAGAGTTGCTGTCCGGGAAAACCCTGCGCGATCTGATTAACGAACAGCGCGCTTTGAGTTTGCCGCACGTCGTTGGATTGATGAACCAGATTTGCGGGGCCGTCCACGCGGCGCACATTTACGGCATTGTTTTGCGCGGGTTGAAGCCTGAAACGATTTACGTTGAGCACGATCAGCACGGCCATGAAACAATCAAAGTCGGCGGTTATGGCCTGGCCAAAATTGACGATTCGGCTGTGCCAACCGGCACTGAGCCTGAAGCAGGCCAGCCGCTGACCGGCCCGCTGGGCATTCTAGGCTCCCCGCAATACACATCGCCTGAACAATGGATGAACCGTCCACTGGACGCGCGGTCGGACGTTTACGCGCTGGGCGCGATTCTGTTCGAAATGCTGACCGGTTCGCCGCCTTTCACCGAACAGTTCATCACCAGCCATCTGAGCGCGCCGATTCCAGACCTGGCTGAATCTGGCCGCAGCGATCTGGACGAAGGTGTTGCCGAAGTGGTCAGACGTGCCCTGGCCAAAAAGCCAGAAGACCGACAAACCTCTGCCCTGCTGCTTGCCGAAGAATTGCAGGCAGTTGCGGGCGCACGCGCCGGGATTGTCGCTCGCTTAACCGGCCTGCTACCGGCTGAGCCGATTGTCGTCCCTGAACGATCCGTCACGTCATCCGGGGAAATTTCTCTGCCGCCTGTGTTGCCACGCCAAAAAATACTGGGACACGGAGCTTTCAATCCGGTGGTCATTGCGCTGATGGTTGAAGCCTTTCTGTCCCGGCTGTCCAGCGGAATGATCAAAACCGCCGTGCCGCTTTACGCTCTGCTGGTTTTCGGCATGGAAATCAGTTCTGTCATGGGCTTGGTGCTGGTTCAAAACATAGTTCCGCTGCTGTTGCGCCCTGTGTTCGGATCGTTGGCCGACAAATACGGCAAGAAAAAAGTTTTCATGGTTTCGCTGACCATTCGCACGGTGGTCAGCGTGCTTTATGCCGTGGCAACTTTGCCTCTGCTGTTTGTCATCAGCCTGATTCGCGGCATAGCCGATTCAGCCAAAGGCCCGTCGGCTTCGGCAATGATTGCCGACAACACTGACGAAAATCACATCGCGCAAGCCTATTCCTGGTACACGACCACGAAATCAACTTCAGGCGGCATTGGCGAAGCAGTCGCGGCTTTTGTGCTGGTTATTCTGCTGGCGATTTATTCCGGCTTCAGCACAGTCACGGCGAACGTCGCCGTGCTGGACAAAATCAATCGCAAAGGCACAAACGCCGAAGAGATCGTCAAAGATGCTTCGACCATCAAAGTCGGCGCTCCGCTGCCCGGCAACGAAGCCGACCCGACGGCGCACAAAGTCATTCGCATTGAACGCCGCGAAATGAAGCTGAGCCAGGTTCCAATCGAAGACCTGCCAAAAGTCGTCGCTCCGGCTCCGCTGAAAAAAGCCTTGGTGATGATCTTCATCGCTTCAACAGTTTTGTCTTTATGCTCGCTGCTGCTGGTCGCGCTGTTCATTCGGGAGAAGAAGCCAGAAGAGAAAGACAAAAAAGCCAAAAAAGACAAAAAAGACAAAGCCGCCCTACAAACCGGCGCGCTCGAATCGCCGCAACAACAACCAAACGTCTGGGCTTTTGCCCTGCTGGGAACTGCGCTGACGGCTCCGGCTTATATGGTGACTGGAGAGTTCTTCACGATTCTGGCCGTCAAACTGGAAGTCACTCCGGGCGCTCTGGGATGGATCAAGATCGTTTCTGAAACCGCCGTGCCGTTGCTCTTCGGGCCGTTCTTTGGCTGGCTGGCTGACCGCATTGGAGCAGGTAAAGTCATCGCTTTGCGTTCGCTGGCCAATCTGGCGACTTCGGCCTTGTTCTGGGTTGTTCCGTCGTTTGCGGGAACTGCGTTGCTGGGCGTGATGATGGGTTTGGCGCGAGCGGTTGACGAAATCGGCAAAGCGGCCTTCAAACCTACCTGGGGAGCCATCTCGGCCAAAGTTTCCAGCTTCAACCTGTCGGCTCGCAGCCGAACGATGGGAATTCTGGAAGGCGGAGTAGACGCATCCGATCTGGTCTTCCCCGTCATCGCCGGGGTGATGTTGCAATACCTTTCGCTTGGGCCGCTGATGCTGGTGCGCGCCGCGCTGGCAATTGTGGCTGAAATTTACGGCTTTGTGCTGATGCGGAAATACAAAATTTGATTTGGCTGCGTTGGTATGCTCAAAACTTCAGTATCGAAACACCCTGCGACCTCAGCCGCGAAGAACAGACAGGAGTCCTGTGGATCGGAATACTGCCGGGCAGCAAATGTTCGACAATCTGCCAGACAAAGGTATCTACACATGTTTTAGCCGGAAGCTGTCGCAAAAGTAATAGATTGTGCGTGCCGCAACAGTTTCATCCGGCAAACGCACTTGGCAAACGATCAGGCGCAGTTCAAGCGGTTTGCCTTTCTCGTAAAGTTCACGGCCTTGTTCGTCTAGCTTGCGCGAAGGGCGTGTCAATCGAGCCTGTGTTTCGCCAACAAACAGTTGCGCGGTGAGAGCCGGTTCCCATTCGATGGCGTAGCTGGCGCGCAAGGCGACCTCAGGCAAAATCCGCCCTGTCGTCATCGAAGCGCCTTGCCACTCCAATTTATGCCCTTCGTCGCCGCGCACCAGAAAGAAATGGCCGCTCGCATCCCAGTCCCGCAAGTGTGCTGCCGAATCTCCGGCGCGATCCACCAAATGGCACAACCGGAGCGGGAATTGTTGCGAAGCCAAATGCCACATGGTTTTGGTGATTGCATTCAACAGGCTCAAGGTAGGGATCGTCGCTTCGCTCAACGTCGAATGGCAGTCTTCTTTCGACCACAGATGCAAGGTCAGCGGACTGAGAGCTTCGCCATTGCGATCACTCAGCAACAACCCTATTCATAACGCGCTTGTAATCGCTTTTCTAACTTCGGCAACGGCAAGATCATTCTGACAATTTAACTGAAGCCTGTGCATAAATCAGACGCCAGTTTGGAGTGCTGCGACTCGTCGCAGCTTTGCATTCTCAAGTTGGAGTTGACCGGGACAGCAAGGTTTTGCCAGGAACGAAAAGCGGCGACTCCATAAACGCACTGACCTAATTCGTTGAAAATAGGTCGTTTTAATTTGCACAGTTTTCATTTAACTGACTGCCTGAGATGTGTAGATACCTTTGGCAGCCAGATTGTCGGACATTCGCTGCCCGGCAGTATTCCAATCCACAGGACTCCTGTCAGTTCTTTGCGGCTGAGGTTGGCGGATGGCTGCGGCTGAGGCCGAAAGCGCTTCCGGTTTTGCGGTGGGGTGCGCCAGACCAGTTCCGAGCGCAGGTGCGAAAATCAAAAGCTCAGCCACTGCGTAAAATCCGAAACTTTCCACATTCTTCGGACAGCCTTGGCGGGAAAACAGGGCTTTTGCAAAGTCCTTTCAGTACCCGATTCGCATTTCACAACCTGTCCAGCTAATGGGCGAACCTACTGAAAAACGAGCGAAGTAGCGCAAACCTGTCCAGTTTGCGTCTTCAACTGGAGCGTAATCTGGCTTGCCAGGCCACTTCCAGCCAAAACGCAAACTGGACAGATTGGCGCTACACCGACCTTGCATTTGCGCCCGTCATATTGGCGCTTTTCCGCCACCTTCAATTTTCCGCAACGTGCATCAATAAATTCATTCTTGACTGACCTTCCTGCCGTAGCTATGTTGCGTGCTGGTTCAATCATCTTTACCCAGAGCGCGCTCAATGCTTAGCGATTACCGTAAACAGTTCGCCGAATACCATTCAGAACTCCAACGCGAAGATTACCTATTTCGCTCTGGCCGGAGTGCGAGCCGCGACCTTTCGCACATTTACAGCGAACACAGCGACCTGTTCAGACTTTCGGCTGTGGATGAACTTCGCGCCAGGTTGGCCGACACATCCGAATCTCGCAAAACCGAACGCGCCAGCATCGAACGGCTGATAGCTTTTGCTTTGGCGGGCAATCTGGCCGCGCGCGTCCGGGACATTTCCGAAGAGATAGAAAATTACGAAGCCGCAGCCAGGGTTGATTGGGCTTCAAAAGCTGACCCCGACGTTCAGCGAATCGCTTTCAGCCAGACTGAAGAATTGCTGGCGACGGAATCCGACCGCAATCGCCGCCGCGATTTGCACGCTCGCCGATCCAATGTGATCAAACGCGCTGAAGATTTGCTGGCCGAACGCTTCAACAAAATGCACTCTGGAGCTGTCGAGTTGGGTTTTGAAAACTTTCCAGCGATGCGCGGCCAATTGAATTTCGACAAGCTGACAAACTCCGCCGCAAAGATTCTGGAAAAGACCGAAAGCCGCTACGTTTCCTCGCTTGCGCCTGTGCTGCTGCGTGAAGCCGACGTTTCAATTGACGAAGCGACGGCGGCGGATCTGCCTTATCTGCAACGGTATGCGCGCTTCGATGCTTTTTTCACCCGCGAACAGATGCTGTGGATTTACCGCGAACTATTTTCCAACCTGGGTTTCAGCACTTATGACCAATCAAACATCGAGCTTGATTCAACCGTCCGACCCGGCAAACAATCGCAAACCTTTTGCTCGCCAATTCGCGTACCCAACGAAATCAAATTGTCGCTCAATTTAACTTCTGGCCAGCGCAGTTACAGCGAAATGCTGCGCGCCGCCGGACAGGCTCAAGCGGCGGCGTGGACTTCGCGTAACCTGCCGCCTGAGTTTCAGATTGGTGGCGATGCCGGAGTCGTTGAAGCCTGGGCAATGTTGTTTGAAAATCTGCTGCTGGATGAATCCTGGCTGGCGTGTACGTTTGGCTTTGTCGAATCGGCAGAGTTTCGCCGCTCGCTGACAGTTTTGCGGACGATGAAGCTTCGCCAGCAAGCGGCCAAACTGATTTATGAAACGGAATTTCATGCCGAAAAACTTTCCAGCGGAGTAGGGCATCGTTATGCCGAACTGATGACCGACGCCGTCCGAGTGCGATTTGACGGAGTCGAATGCCTGCGTGACGTCAGCGACGATTTCCGCTCGGCTGATTATTTGCGAGCCGTAGCCTTTGAAGCTCAGATGCGCGATTACCTGAAAACCAAATTCGGTTCGCGCTGGTGGGCTTCGGCAAAAGCTGGCGAAATGCTAATTGATTTGTGGAATACAGGGCGGCAGTATTCAGTGGAAGAGTTGGCGGCGATGATTGGCTTGGGCGAGTTGGATTTTGATCTGTTTACGCAGAGTGACTGAAGCGTGACGGCCTTGCAGAACTAGGCTTTTATGGAAGAGTACGCGAGTGGTAATGGCTATAGGTATGGGGTCTCAGTGCTTTACGTGGCATTGACGGCAATATCCGCTTGGGCGATTTTAGGTTCTACTGGACCCATAAAAGTGCTCAGTTTTGTGATGGTTGGAGTGTGGCTGTCGGGCTTGGTTGGAGTCTTTAGGTACAAAATCATTTTAGGAGAGAATTATATTGAAAGGGTTTATTTCTATCGTCGTAGAGTGCTTTTCAAGGATGTTGCTCAAGTCGTAGTTGAAAACCAACAAGCCTTTGTGATCTCCAGTAATACCAAGCTTCACATCAGCCAGGAAATCAGCAATCGCACACTACTTCTTCAAAGTCTTTTGGAGAGATTGAAACCTTTTCAGCGTGTTCAGGTAATAGGAGATTACTTTGTCATCAGTCACTTACGAAACCTAGAAAATGAAATTTCAAAGCAAAAAGACCATTTGGCGAGTAACCAGCCGCGCCCCTCTCCTGTGCATGCCAAGTTAGTTACGAAACGTTGGTTAATCAGAGCCTTTGAGATCAGCACGCTGAGTGGCGTGTATGAGGTGGCTTATTATGGACAGGGAATGGGATACGAATGTGTTTTAGTGAATGGCGCAGTTGTGGACAAGAAAAATAGTATCTTTTGGTATGTGCCAGAATTTCAATTTCGTGTTGGCGATCTCCCCGCAAAAATCAAAGTTCGGGTTTGGCCTTGGTTTGCGTTGAGGTCTCTGTCTTTAGAAATAGCAGGCGAATCAGTTTATCAGGAAGGCTGAAGCAGTTTTATGACTCAAAAAGTTCACGTCGCACTCGCTGAACGAAGTTATGACATCACCATTGCCGACGGATTGTTAAAGCAGGTCGGCGAAACTACCCGCAACGCGCTAGGCAATAAAACGCGCAAGCTGGCGATTATCTCGAATGCTCGCGTTCACGGGTTTTATGGCAAAGCCGTCGAAAAGAGTTTGAAGCAGGCGGGCTTTGTCACGCTGACGCATTTGATGGGCGATGGCGAACGCGCCAAGTCGCTTCAGACGGCGGAAAAGGCTCTGGCTTTTATGATTGCCAATCGCTTTGAACGCAGCGATGCCGTTGTCGCTTTGGGCGGCGGAGTCGTAGGCGATCTGGCCGGATTCGTTGCGGCTTGTTATCAGCGCGGAGTCCATTACGTCCAGATTCCTACAACCTTGCTGGCGACAATTGACAGTTCGGTTGGCGGCAAGACTGCGGTCAATCATCGGCTGGGCAAAAATCTGATCGGAGCTTTTCACCAGCCGCGGGCCGTCATCATTGATCCGCAAACTCTGGCGACTCTGCCAAAACGCGAACTGCGCGCAGGGCTTTACGAAGCTTTGAAATACGGCGTGATCTGGGATCAGGCGTTGTTCGCTTTGTTGAGTGAAAAGCTGGCGGATGTTTTCGCGCTCGACGCTGATTTGCTGACGCGGATCATTGCCAGATGCTGCGAGATCAAAGCCGAAGTCGTGACCAC
>JAGNMH010000164.1 GCA_017991275.1 Acidobacteriota bacterium | reverse complement strand
ATCATGGCCCGGCCATTGGCATCAAGCGCGACGGCAAATGCAGTGGCTTCTTTTGAATCCCATATCGTATCGGCTGCGCCGTTGGCGTCCAGCCGGTAAAGCGCGCTTTTCGTTGTGGCGCTGGCGCTGCTTGAAGAGGGGAGCGAACTGCTTGTCGAAGCGCCGGAATCCAAAACCTGAACATCACTGATCGTGATTGAAACACCGGTGCCACCGCCATCATCAATTACTTGAGGAGGCGTCACGCCGGAAGCCGATGAAGTATTGGAAGCTCCGCCGCCTGCCGCATCCGACAGCGCCAGCGCATAAACTTCTCCGTTGCGACCAATTGCCAGGTCACGAATTTCGCGCTGCGATGAGTCGAACAAAGTGAACGCTTTGCCCTGGGGAGAAATTCTCAAAACCAGTCCGCCCGGATCGGTTCCGGCAATGATGTTTCCGACGGCGTCAATTTTCAGGGCAGTGATGTTCGTCTGAGTCGTGTTGACCAGTGCGGCTCCTGTGCCATCAGGGTTTACTCGGTAGATGATTCCTTTGTCGCCGGTTCCGGCCAGCAAACGGCCTTGCGCGTCGAAAGCCAATGACCAGATATATTTCGCTTTCGGCTCAAAGAAGACCTTGGCTTCGCCGCCGGGCGTGATGCGATAAATCTTTCCGTCAGGCGAAGTTCCAGCATAAACATTCCCCGCGCCGTCAACCGCCAACGCCATCACGTCCAGCTCGGAAGTCTTATAAAGCAGCGAGCCTTTGCCGGCGGCGTCTACCTTGAAAACGCGACCTTCGTGACCTGTTCCCAGATAAACGTTGCCCGCGTTGTCCGCCGCCGCCGACCAGACGTAAGCCTGCTTGGTGTCAAAAACTTCAGCCAAAGCCGGAGCCAGCGTAATCGTGCCGTTGTCGGCGATTGAAACTCCGACGGCATCGCCTTTTTCGACTTCGGCGCGAGTGTTGACTCGCCAGAAAACCGGGCCGCTGGCCGAAGCCGTGAAGATGAAAGTTGAAATGATGAAAAGAGAAATAAGAGCTAGAAGTGTTTTTCGCATTCTGATTTGAGTCCTGAGAGCCGATACAGTACCGGGAGCGGTAGCGACCGGGTGCTTTCTGAGTTAGTACATCACGATGCCACCCGGTCGCTACCGCTCCCGGTACTGTATCGTCGTTATCGGTTGACGACGTTGACGGTCAGCGTCCGCTGTCCTGAAATGACGAATTCTGCCGCAGGCAGTTCTTTTTCAAACACTGTTGCCGAACCTGTCTTGACGTAACCGCCCGCGGTTCTGTCGGAGCCGAGCGTCGCCAGCACTGAAGGCGGCAGGCTGGGCAGCTCTTCGTTGTTGATGATAGCGCCGGATTCGCCGCGAGTCAGTTTGACGTAAAGCCGGTCGGCTTTACGAATCTTGTTCAGTTCGCGGACAAGCTGATTCAGCGATTTCGGCGAAATGCCTGTGCGCGGTTCCATGGCCTGAATCGAAGCCCCGTCGCCAACTACGATCTGCAATTGGCCCAGCGGCGCATCCGCCGGAATTTCCACCGGGATGCGTTCGACGTATTCGCTGCCGCTTTCCGTCCTGGCAAAAGCATGAATTTCGATCTTTTCACCCGGGCTGACTTCGGTGCGGTTGACCCACAACCGATCAAGCTGGCCTGTGTTGCGGGCATCGCTCGATGTGATGTCGAAGCTGATCTTTTCCAGTCGCAAATCTCCGAAGCCGCTGTTGAGCAAAGCGCTGATCGGTTTGGACACGGCAAAGGCAGCCGCCAGCGGAGAATTGATCGAAACCGAAAGACGGTTTTCAAGGTTAATGTCCGGCTGATCCTGCAATTTGATGCTGCTGCTGATTTGCAGTGTTGAATCGCCGATCGCTCGCTCAGTCGAGGTGATGGCCGATAAAAACGTCATCTGCATCAGGATCGGAGTTAAAAAGCGGTCAGAGACAACATCAAAATTGTACGTCTGCTGTTTGCCCAAACTGGTTTTCACATTGATGGTGACGGGGATCATTTTTGGCGTTGCGCCAAGCTCGCCGTAAATTCCCGTCGAACGGTCGCCGCTGATCGTGCCTACCATTTCGGTTGGGAAGCTGATTTTGAACGAAGTCGCCTGACTGGACATAACCGTCACAACTTCACCCTCGTGCATTGGGAAGTCTGAAACTCCAAGCGACAGAAACGGGTGGCCGAAAGCGTAAATCCGGTTGCCGTCGCGGTACGTCACCGTTCCAGCCGCAGCGACTGAATAATCTCCGCGAACCAGCGGAACGATGATCGTCGAACCGGGTTTGAGCGTTTCCGCGTTGGCTTTTTTCAGTTGAGTGATCGCCGCCCCGCCAGAGACTCCAGCGACTGGGGTAAAGCCCCACGACTGGAACAACGGAGCGAATCGGGATATGACTTCCGGCGGAACGCCTGTCATTGCCAGCGGAGTTGCAATCGGCATCAAAACCGCAGCGTTGCCGGGGGCAGCAACGGCTTGAGCGCCTGCGCCGGATTTGCCGTTCAGGCCTTCGACAAATTCTTTGAATTCCCGCGAATCGTTGTTGAAGGAAATTTCCGAAAAAGAAACAGACCGAGGCTGATCGGTTTTTTTGTCACCGGTTTTGTCAGGGCGGTGCTGTTCAAAGACTTCGATCATTTCTTTGATCGGTGTGATTCCGGCGATTGGGTCTTTTGAGAATTGGTAACCGAAAGAGACTGCGCCCAGCAATTTTCCATCAATATAAACCGGCGAACCGCTCATGCCCTGAAAGACGCCCGTGTGATAAAGCTCGTCGCCCAACAGCTTGGAGAGCACAGCGTTTTGCCCGGCATTTGGGAAGCTGGTCAATACTCCCAGGATTTCAAGCTCGAACTTTTTCGGCTCCTTGCCGCTGATGACCGTGTAACCGATGGCTCGCATTCCCGGTTTAACCTGTTCGATAGGAAAGAACTGGTCTGTTTGAACAGGCTTCTGAGAATTTTGGCCGAAAGCCGTCAAAGCAAAACCGGCTGCGAGCAGCATTGAAATCACAATTCGTCTCATAAAATCTGTTACCTCTCTTGTTCGGAATCGCCAATTGCCACCCTGGCAAGGCAGCAGCAATATAGCACAGCCTTTTCTGGGATAGAGCATGGGGTCAGGCTTTAGCCCGTCTATTTGGTCGCCGCTGGCCAACATCAAAAGGAAATCAACAGGCTGATGCATGAACTCCAAACTCTTTTGAAATTTTTCAGACCAACCGGCAATACGATCTGTCTTACGTCGCGTCTTTGGGCAAACCTAATTGCCGACAACTGATTTGCTGATCAAATAAACAGGAGGGATTTATGCTAATAAAAGGCTTTAGGAAAGCTCCAGGCGGAGCTTCGACCGGGCAAGGTGGACAGAGTAGAAAGGTAAAACGATTTGCTTCTCTGGCGTTTGTTGCGCTGGCAGCATTTCTGGCGCTCAATCAATTCGGAGCATTTGCCGCGCTGATTCAGGATCAAGATGATCCGAAAGCTTACCGCAAAACTTCAGCCAGCGACTGTGGCTATCTGCAAAACCCCGACAGTTTCAAACAGGCGATGGCCCAGCATCGTGAGATGGTTTCCGATTCGACGACGGCTTTTGCCCGGTCGTTTAGCGAAGATGAGCGTCAATTGGTGCCTCCTCAAAACATCCCGCGCAAAAATTTCATAGACAACATCATCTTCGACCGGATGGCGAAAGACAGTATCCAGTCGGCTCCGCTTTCCACCGACGAAGAATTCGTTCGCCGAATTTACCTGGACATCGCAGGTCGTATTCCTTCGGCAACGGACGTAACGACTTTTCTGGCCGACACCAGCGCAACAAAGCGCGATGCGCTGGTTGATAAACTGATCGGCTCGCCGGAATACGTTGATAAATGGACGATGTTCTTTGGCGATCTGTATAAAAACAACGCACGTTCGACGAACGTTACTCGTTTCACTGGTGGGCGCGACGCTTTTTACAACTACATCAAAGATTCCATCAGCAAGAACAAACCCTACAACCAGATGGCCAGGGAGATGATTGCCAACGATGGCGACAACTTCGTCGCAGGCGAAGTCAATTTTATTGTCGGCGGCACGATCCCGATGGGGCCGACGCAGGACACAATGGACGGCACGGCGGTCGAAGCATCCAGAGCTTTTCTTGGAATCAGCGCGACTGATTGCCTGCTTTGCCACGACGGCGCGGGCCACCTGGACGCTGTGAATCTGTGGGGATCACAAAAAACTCGTGCTGATGCCTGGGGGATGTCAGCATTCTTTGCGCGAACTCGCCGCCAACCGCAATTGCTTTCTCAACAACCTCTTTATCGTAAAGTCATTGTTTCTGAATTGCCCGTTGGCGAATATCAACTTAACACCACCACGGGGAATCGCCAGACGCGCGAAGCGATCAACGGCCAGACCACTGTTGCTCCGAAATACTTTTTGGGCAGCGGCGGCGGAGTCAACGCAGGCGAAAACCGCCGTCAGGCAATCGCCCGCTTGATTACCGCCGACAAACAGTTCGCTCGCGCAGCGGTAAATTACATTTGGGAAAAGTTGATGGTTGAAGCTTTGGTTTCGCCTTCTAACGCCTTTGACCCGGCGCGGCTTGATCCGGCGGCCACGCTGCCATCGGGTTGGGCTTTGCAAGCTGCCAATCCTCAATTGCTGGAATCGCTGGCCGACGAATTTATCAAGCAGAATTACGACCTTCGCAAACTGATCGCGCTGATAACCAAATCGAACACCTACCAATTATCGTCTCAATATTCGGACACATGGAGTTTGGCTTTGGTTCCTTACTACGCCCGCAAATATGTTCGTCGCCTGGACGCTGAAGAGATTCACGACGCGATACTGAAAGCGACCAACTTTACCGTTGCTTACCAGATGCGCGACACATTGGGCGCCAACACCTTTATCGCCAATTCGGCAATGCAATTACCTGACACGGTTGAGCCTCGTGTAAACGGTGTTGCCGCGAACTTCATGAACTCTTTCATTCGTGGAGACCGAGACGTCAAACCGCGTTCGCTGGAACCGTCAATTCAGCAAGCGTTGAATTTGATGAACAACACATTCGTGATGGGAAAGGTTCATCAGGCCAACGCCGGTTCGGCAGTGGCGACATTGCTGGCCAACACCGCGTTGACGGATCAACAAATCACCACTCAGTTGTTCTTGAACACGCTTTCGCGCAATCCGCGCCAGGACGAACTTGACGCATTGCTGCCGCTGTTTTCGTCGCAAGGCAAACGGCAGGCAACCGAAGGCATTCAGTGGGCGCTGCTGAACAAGATGGACTTCATTTTTAATTATTGAGGCTGATCAATTGTCAGTAGCCCGCGCGTAAAGGGCTGAACTTGTTGAGGGCAAGCCATTGCTTACGCGCAAGCTCTGACACAGCAAGAGGTGAAATATGGCGAACAAATTTTATAAAGAATTGAACGAAGTGAATGCGTCTCGCGGAAATTCTCCGCTGACTGGCCCTGTGTTGGGACGGCGCGAATTTTTCAAACTGACCGGCGCAGGCGTAACCGGAGCTTTTCTGGCTTCGGCGGCAAACATCAATGGTTTTGCAGCGACGGCAGCCGCGCCGACGCTGATTAACAAAGCTCGCAACTGCATCTTTGTATTGATGACCGGCGCGCCCAGCCATTCGGATACATTCGACCTGAAAGTCGGTTCGTGGACTCCGTCGGATTTCAATCCGACCAGTTACAACGGCACGATGTTTCCGCAAGGGTTGATGCCTGAGCTGGCGAAACAGCTAAACAAATTTGCGATTGTCCGCAGCATGCGCGCTCCGGCTCTGGTGCATCCGTTGCAGCAAACCTGGGCACAGATTGCGCGCAGCCCAAGTTCGGCGTTGGGCAAAGTCGCTCCAAACATTGGCAGCGTCATTGCTTCGGAGTTCGAATCAAAGCGAACTGCCGGCCAAAAACTGCCGGGCTTTATGTCGTTGAATACCAACGGCGCGGTGGTTGGAGCCGGATATTTCAACGGGCTTTACTCGCCTTTCGATGTCACTGCCGCTCCAACCGGGTTGGGAAGTCTGGCAAACCCGGACGGACAAACCGTTTTCGATGCGCGTTACACTGCTCTGAAAGCGATTGATTCAAAGTTCCGCACAAATTCGCCGCTCGGCGACGATGTGACTACGATGGGCAGCTTTTACGATCGCGGCAAAGCAATGATGTACGACCCGGTCGTTGATGCTGTCTTCAAATTCACCACTGAAGAACAGATTCGTTACGGCGGAACTTCAACAGTTGGCCAGCAAACGGTCAACGGTTCGGCCTTCGGCAACGCCTGCATCGTGGCTCGAAACGCTGTGAAATCGAATCAGGGATGCCGCTTCGTCCAGATTCAAATGGGCGGATGGGATCATCACGACGACATTTACGATGCAGCCGACGATTCGCGTTTGCGCGGTCAGGCCAAAGAGTTTGACCTGGGCATGGCGGCTTTGCTGACTGATCTGGAGGCAAGCCCAGGAGTCAATGGCGGCACTTTGCTGGATGAAACCCTGGTGGTTTGGATGGGAGAGTTTGGACGCACAGTCGGCCCTGTGACTGGTCAAAACGGACGCGATCATTACTTCCAACACTTCGCCTGTTTTGCCGGCTCCGGCGTCAGCGGAGGAAAGATCATCGGCACAACAAACGACACTGGTGGTTTCATCATTGATCCGGGTTGGTCTGCCGGACGTCCGGCTCAATACGAAGACGTAGCCGCAACCATTTATTCGGCGCTAGGAATTGATTACACAAAAACGCTCAACGATGATCCGTTCGGGCGCGGATTTGAGTATGTTCCTTTTGCCACTCAGGGAGTTTGGGTGCCGATCAACGATCTTTTCGTTCGCAGCACAACCCCAACTCGCGGCCCAATTTCTCCGCGCGATGGCGGACGCCGCATCGGTTAGTGCTTGTAGTTAATGCATGTAGTCCCGCCTTTAGGCGGAATGGGGCGTCTTACTTTTAAGAGATACGCCCCCGTTCCGCCTAAAGGCGGGACTACGAACTTTTCTAATTTCCCAGCGCCGCCGCCAGAATGTTTTGCTGACTTGCTTCGGCTCGATCAAACACAGCCGCAATCCTGCCTGAATGCATGACCGCCACGCGGTCGCTCATCCCCAGAATTTCCGGTAGCTCCGAAGAAATCATCAGAATCGCCAAGCCCTGTTCAGCGAGTTCGCACATCAGCGAATGAATCTCCGATTTCGCGCCAACGTCAATTCCTTGAGTCGGTTCGTCCAAAATTAACACTGCGGGTTTTGTCGCCAGCCAGCGGCTCAGAGCGACTTTCTGCTGATTGCCGCCCGACAAAGTTCCAGCCGCAGCAAACAGCGCAGGAGTTTTGACTCCCAACCGAGCGACGTAATCGGCGGCGAGTTCGCGTTCGGCGGCAAAATCCAGAAAGCCGAAGTTTGCCAGTTGCCGCAGCGAAGCCAGCGTAGTGTTTGCGCTAATCGCCATTTCCAAAATCACTCCGTGCCGCCGACGGTCTTCAGGCACATAAGCAATGCCGAGTTCCGCTGCCTGTGCGGGTGAATTGATTTTCACCGCCTGCCCACGAAGTAAAACTTCGCCATCATCAGGTGGAGTCAAACCAAACAGCGTCCGCGCCAGTTCTGTTCGCCCGGCTCCGACCAATCCGGCAAAGCCCAGAATTTCTCCGGCGCGAATTGAAAAGCTGATGTCACTGATGTCAGCTTCGCGGCAAGTCAGATTGCGAACTTCCAAAACGGTTTCGCCCTGCGCGACTTCGCGTTTGGGAAAGATTGCCGAAAGTTCGCGTCCGACCATCAGTCGAATCAATTCCTGCCGATTAACTTCGGCCATCTGCCTGGTTTCAATCGTCGAACCATCGCGCAACACAGTCACTCTATCGGCGATGACTGGCAATTCGTCCAGCCGGTGAGAGATGTAAATGATGGCCACACCGCGTTCGCGCAGTTCACGAATGACTCGAAACAGGTTCTGCGTGTCTTCTTCGGAAAGTGAAGCCGTCGGCTCGTCCATAATCAGCACGCGAGCATTGGCTCCCAGCGCGCGGGCGATTTCGACGAGTTGCTGCTGCGGCATTGTCAGTTCACCGGCCAGCGCGTCAGTCGAAATTTTTGCGCCGACCTGTTGCAGCAACTCCGCCGCGCGAGCATGCCGCGCTTTCCAGTTGATCGGCTGCCAGGCGTGAGTTCGCTCAACTCCGAGCGCGATGTTTTCGGCTACGGTCAGTTCGGGGAAAAGAGCGGGCTGTTGATAAATCGCCGCAATGCCCAGCGATTTCGCCATTTGCGGAGAGTTGTCGGTGATCGGCTGGTCATCCAGCGTGATTTCGCCGCTGTCAGCTTCGACGGCTCCGGTGATGATTTTTATCAGCGTAGATTTTCCCGCGCCGTTTTCGCCAATCAAGGCGTGAACTTCTCCGGCGCGAAGCTCAAACGAAGCGCGTTTGAGCGCCTGAACTCCGGCGTAAGATTTTGTCAGATTGCTGGCTTGCAAAAGAGACATCCGCATTCCCTCTAAGTTGATTGTGTGAGCAGAACAAACCACAGCCACACTATGCATTCAGGTCAAGGTAGTCAAAAGCGGAAAAGACTATTTCGCGGTTATCCTGCGCGAAGGCCAAAAGCTGCCGCTGATCGCAGACAAAAAAGACAAACTCGCCCGCTCATTTCCAACCGGCGACAAATACAGACAAATAGGTTTGCGCCACGAAGAAGGCAAATCTCCGCGGATTCGTCTGATGAGCACCGCCACCGACAAGGAAAAAGGCGAACAGCAACGCAACCTGGATTTTCAATTCAACGGCACCGAGTTCGCGCTGGTAGCCGCAACAATGATGCCTTTGCCAAAATAGACAAATGAAAAAACTTGATGGAAAAATCGCACTCATCACCGGAGCCAGTCAGGGCATTGGGCAAGGAATTGCCGAGGCTTTTGCTGCCGAAGGCGCTTCGCTGGTTCTTAGCTCTCGCAATGTCGAACGGCTGAATCAAAACGCCCAAGCTCTGACCGAAGCTGGGGCTGACGTGTTGGTGGTTCAAACGGATGTGACGAGCGAAGCTCAGGTGCAGGAA
>JAGNMH010000163.1 GCA_017991275.1 Acidobacteriota bacterium | reverse complement strand
TGGTTGAACATCGCGCCGTGCCTCATCGCTGGGGCAAGGCGAACAAGGCAGGGCAAATGATTACCGACGGTCAGTTTCGACGCATGGCTTTGGCGGTTGAGCCTGATTTGCTTTATCGAATTGCGCTGGCGGATTGTTTGGGGCGAGCAGGCAATTTCAAACCGGAGTCTGAAGAATGGTTCATCGGTCGCGTGCGGGAATTGGGTATTGAAGAATGTGCGCCGGAACCGTTGTTGCTCGGTCGGCATGTTTTGGATTTGGGTTTGCAGCCCGGCAAGCGCATAGGCGAAATCACGCGAGCGGTTTACGAGCTACAGCTTGATGGTGAAGTCGTGACGCTGGATGACGCAATTGCGGCGGCGCGGAAACTGGTTGAAGGCTGAAAGCTATAACCATTCCAAATCGCCGTGCCGTTCGCCGACCAGATGCAGGAACAGCGCTTCCAGAGTGTGAAACTGCTGATCGTCGAATTCCAGCTTGCCGCCGGTCATCAATTTGGCTACGTCGCCTTGCCAGGCAATTTTGCCGTGATTGATGATGGCTACGTCGTGGCATAAACGTTCGACGGTTTCCAGCACATGCGTAGTCATGAAAACTGTTCGGCCTCCGGCGACAAATCTTCGCAGCCAGTCTTTCAACATTGCCACGCCTGCCGGATCAATACTTTCAAAAGGTTCATCCAAAAACAGAATCTCCGGGCGATGAATAATCGAAGCGGCAAAGGCGACTTTCTTTCTCATTCCTGTGCTGAAATCAGCCAGTCGTTTGCGCGTAGCCGAGGTTAAGTCCATGGCCGCCAGCAATTCTTCAACTCGGTGGCGGACGGTCGCTTCTGCCAGTCCGTACATTCGCGCGTTGAAGGTCAGAAATTCATGGGCGTAAAGATGATCGAACAGCCCCAAACCTTCTGGCATGACTCCAATGCGACGTTTCAATTCGATTGAGTCGCTGTCAAATTTCTGGCCAAGCAATTCGATCTTGCCAGCGGTCGGATCAATCAAACCGGTCAAACAGCCGATGGTGGTGCTTTTTCCAGCGCCGTTCGGCCCCAGAAAGCCGAACATTCGCCCGGTTGGAACCGACAGCGAAAGATTGTCCACCGCCGTCAGTTCGCCGTACTGTTTGGTCAGGTTTTCAATGCGGACGGCATCGCCAAATTCGGTTGTTGAAGTGGGAGCAAGAATTTCAGTTTCAATAGTTGGGATCATAAGTTTTGGTTTTTGTGATTGCTCGCTTGCTACTGCGCAAGCTGCTGGTTCGGCTAGCTGCGCGCTCCGGCAATCAGGTTTATCAATCGTTCGCGGCGCGATTTGAGAGAGTTTTCCACTGCGTAAAAAGAGAAGATGTAAAAACCTATGCAGGCAATCATCACCAACACCAGCAGCCACCAATAATTCAGAAAAATCGTTGCCCCCAATTTTCTGGCCATTGTCATCAATCCCCAAAAAGGAATCAGCACGCCGCCGATAACCACGACGTTGGCTCCGAACGAAAGCCGGTTGTTCCACATTGCATCGAAATCCATGCTCTTGGGCGAAAACATCGAAGTCCAGAACCCCACAGCGTTATAAAAAAACAGACTGGCCAGCGCAGTTGAAAACATCATGACCAGCATCCGCCACGAAATCACTTCGTTGCTGTAAAACAACAGCCACAAAGCGAATGACACGAAAACGGCCACGGCACGCAAAAGCAGGGAAGAAAGATTCATGGCTCGCAATGCTTCGACGAAGTGAATCGGCAAGAAGGCATAGCGGCGAATGCCAGCGTCTTCGTAACCAAAAGCGTTCAGCATCATTGCCGCCGCCGTCGCACTGCTCATGATGAAAAACATCGCCAGAGAAATCACGAAATAACCTTTTTCGCCCCGAATTGGGACCAGATACTTGCCCGCCAGGACAATGACCGGAGCAGTCAGCAAACTGAATCGAATCATATTGCAGCGCAGGTGATAACGCAGCGATTTGCTGACCAACGGGGCATATCGGTGTCCGAACAGATTGCCGATTTGATCCAGGTAATCCTGCCAGACAATGCTGCCGGAAGTGACCGCTCCGACACTAACCGGGCGAGTTTCCAGTTTTTCCAGAACCCAGACCAGGGCCAGACACCACAATAACAACAGAATAAAACTGCTCAGGACGTTGGCTGCGGTGTCGCCTGCGATCACTCCGGCGGCGGCTCCGGGGGGAGTGAATTGCAGTATTCTATCCATCGCGCTCCAGGCGGCATCTTTCCGTTTGTTGACCAGCAACGCGATGGCCAGAGGCCCAAATGAAACCAGCAGCAACACGACAGTTCCAAGCACGCTTGAACCGCGGCGCGTTTCCATCACTATGCCAACAACCGTCAACAATACGATCGTCGCCAGATAATTGGCGATGATGAAGATGATTGCCGCCAGTAGAGTCCTGAAGAATGAACCTCCACCGAGCCACAAAAATCCAATCGCCAACCCCATTGTCGAGGCGATTATCAGCAACCATATAGGGTCGAGAATGCCTATGATTTGCCTGATCAGAAAACGTTCGCGCCCAACCAGTGGATAACGCCTTAGCGCGTCTTCTGAAAAAGCGGCGCGCGGCCCGACTCCGAAAAGCAGACTTAAACCAACTCCGTTGACGAACAGTCCGGCCAGAATCCAGCGGGCGAAGTATTCGGCGCGCTCAGGTTCGATTGTCGTGATGGCAAATCCGGCGCCAAGTCCGCCCAGAGCAAAAAACAGCGCAAACATTCCGCCAATCAAATAGACGGCAAACAGCATGGCTATTTTGCCATTGCCAGTACGAGCGTGCGCCCAGATCAGCTTGTACCGGAGCCGAAGCAACGCCCAAAAACGATATAGGAAATCTTTGTTCATAGTCGGAGCGCGGACGTTTCAGTCCGCAATCTGGTGTGTGGACGTTACGTCCGCACGTTATTGATTTGTTTCTGCTGGGTTTGTGCGAGTAATTTTCTGAGTGAGACTGGCGGACGAAAAGCCCGCGTTCCAGTTCAGCAAGCCAGTTGCGACCGTTTGAGTTTGAAACCATCCAGATTACCCAGCACTGTGACGGCCAGTTTGCCGGGTTGGAAAATTTCGTTGGCCAGTCTTTGCAAGCCTTTAACTGTTACGGCCTCGATTTCGGCAATCACTTCGTCCGGAGAAATGTGACGACCAAAGTTCATCTCGTTTGAAGCCAGCGCACTCATACGCGACGAAGCCGATTCCAGATTCAGCCGGACTGAGGCTTTCAATTGATCCTTGTTGCGCTGTAACTCTTCTTCGCTGATAGGTTCAGTTTTTATTTTCCGCAATTCGGCCATCGTGGCTTCAATTGTTTTATCCAGTTGGTCGGTAGCGGTTCCTGCGTAAATTGATAGATAACCGCAATCACGAAACGGGTTGATGCTGGCAAATACTGTGTAAGCCAGTCCCATTTCTTCGCGTATGGATTGGAACAGCCGTGAACTCATTCCTCCGCCCAGAATTACGGACAGCAGGTTGGAGGTGTAAAGGTCTTTGCTAACCAGCGAAGGGCTTGGCGCGCCAATAACTATGTGTGATTGCTCAAGTTCGGCTTTGTGGCGACATAAAACAGAAGTCGCAGTCTGTGGAGCTGATGATTTCAGCAGAGACTTACGCGGTTTCAAATGTCCGAAGTAGTTTTTCGCCAAATCAATGATCTGTTCGTGTTCCAAGTTTCCCGCCGCCGCAAGTACGAAATTGTTTGGGCAATAAGTTTCGTCGTAATAACTTTCGACCGCGCCGTTTTGGAATTTTGCCAGCGTTCTGGGAGTTCCGAGTATCGGACGCCCAAGCGAATGTTTCGGGTAAAATCTCGAACAAAACAAATCGAAGATCAGGTCGTCCGGCGTGTCTTCAACCATCTTTATTTCTTCGATGATGACGTTGCGTTCTTTTTTCAACTCAGCCGGGTCGAAAGTGGGTGAAGTCACCACATCTGCTATCAGGTCAAAAGCGCGGGGCAGATGTTCGTCCAGCACATTGTTGTAATAACCAACTACCTCTCGTCCTGTGAAGGCGTCCAGGTTTCCGCCCAAGGTATCGCCTTCTGCCGCAATTTGGGCGACTGATCGCCGGCGCGTACCTTTGAACACTGCGTGTTCGATGAAATGTGTCAGCCCGTGCCGATCTTCGGTTTCGTGGCGCGAACCGCTCCGTAAAAAAACTCCGAAGCTGACTGAATGTAGGTAGGGCATGCGCTCCGTTATTACGACCAGTCCGTTGCTGAGTTTGGTTTTGCGAACGTCGAATTTCTGAATTGAGTTCATTTGTTTTGCGGCTTTTGATTTCATAAGTCTGTTCATCTTGAGTCCGCGACATCATAAGCCAGCAACTTGACCAGTCCCAACCCCGACCTGCCGACAAGCAAAAAAAGCAGTCTAAATATGTTTACTGTCCACGATTGTTGTCATCAATCGTGGACAGCGACGACTTCGGAATGTCTACAATCAAAGACAGGAATCTGTTGAAAGGAATATTCAATTGTTGCCGGAACCTGCTTACGAAGTTTTTGAGCAGGCTAAGTCTCATTATTTCAGTATTTAGCAGGAAGTTTTTATTGTGGGGATTTAGTGGCACAGTCGTTGCCTTATGGTATTGCGTAACGAGAGAGGAACTAAACGGTGATTGAAAGTTCCTGATGATGTTTGAAGAAGCAGAAACGGGAGAATCAAGGTAGCAGCTCAAGCAAAACGCACTCCTCACCTTCGCGCAAGCTTTTGAAGCGCGAGAGTGGTTCTCCCGATTAGCAAAAAGTTTGCAGGAGCGCGGCTCCTCTAAAGGGAATGTAGTTGCCGGTTAAAGCAAAGGACACGGGGGTCGGATTTAGTCGGTAATTACAGCTTCGGCTCGCGCACCTTACGTCACGTAAGAACGGGGCACATTGCGTGGCGCAAGGGGCGCGAGCCGGCCTTAACCGGCCAATTAGAGTGGAGCGCGAGATAAAAAAAGTTCGTGGAAATTTGATAACAGGTTTGGAGCTTGGCTCCTCTCGATTTTGTGGTCGGCGACCCGGAGAAAACGGGGGTCGGATTCGGGTTGTTGACTGCATCTTCGATTCGCGCACCTTGCGTCACGTAAGAACGGGGCACTTTACGTGGCGTAAGGGGCGCGGGTCGGCCTTCAAAGGTCAACCAGAGTAGAGCGCAAAGCAAAAGAGTTTGTCAGAGTTTGAAAATCAAATCTGGAGCTTAGGTTCCTCTCGATTTTGTGGTCGGCGACCCGGAGAAAACGGGGGTCGGATTCGGGTTGTTGGCTGCATTTTCGATTCGCAAGTCGCGTTGTGCAGAGTACGGGGCACACTGTGCGGCGCGACTTGCGGGTCGGCTACAAGGAATAAGCCGACGGGCAAGCGCCTGGCGGTTTGGTCTTGTGGTTGATGGCTGGAAAAGACACGGGGGTCGGATTTTAGTCGTCAATCACAAACACGGTTCGCTGGCTGCGTTACTCGGAGAACGGGGCACAATCGAGTAACGCAGTTGGTGGGCCGAACTTAAAGTTGACCGAGTTGAGTCGAGGCAAAGAGATTGAAAAGATTTTGAGTTTTGTAGTTGCCGGTTAGAGATAGGACACGGGGGTCGGATTTAGTTGGTAACTACAATCTTCGGTCCGTGGGCTTACGTGACGTGGAGAACGGGGCACACTGCGTTGCGTAAGTTCGCGGATCGAAAACCTAAAAATTACGAGTTTGAAAAATTTAGCGAGTTTGGAGTTGCTGCTCCTCACGAGAATGTAATTGCCGGTTAGAGATAGGACACGGGGGTCGGATTTAGTCGGTAATTACAGCTTCGGCCCGCGCAACTTACGTCACACAAGATCGGGGCACATTGTATGGCGTAAGTGGCGCGGGTCGGCCTTCACAGGCCGGTTGAGTTGAGCGCAATGCAAAGATTTTTTTGAGCGCAATCCCAAATTGCGTTGGCTGCCGGACGGTTGATTCCCAGTCAATTGGAAGGCGGCTATGAAGCCCTCGAAGCAAACAAGACCGCAAACACTTCTTTATCCCGCTAAAAGGACTTCTCCCACTTGAAGTCCGAGGGCTTCACAATTTTACGGCTGCACGAGAGTGCGAATCGGGTCCTCACCCCAGCAATTAACAGGCTGTCGGCAATCACTTGTGATTACGGCGGCCTGTTGCTGTTTTGAGGGTTCCTTGTCTTGCTCAGCAACTCACACGCATGATTGAATAGCCAAACAAAGAGACGGCGAAGTGAGGAATTCGGATTTGTCACGACAACTTATTGAATCAGAGCATATTTTCAAAGGTGCAGTCTTTACCGTCGAACGAGATCGGCTCAGGGAAGAAAGCGGTTTTGAAATCGTCAGGGAAGTTGTGCGTCATTCTGGAGGAGCAGGCTGTCTGCCGCTTTTCCCAGATGGCCGGGTTGCGTTGGTCAAACAGTACCGTCATCCGGCAGGGCGAGAGTTGCTGGAAATTCCGGCAGGCAAGATTGAAGCAGGTGAATCCCCAATAGAATCTGCCGCCCGCGAACTTGAACAGGAAATTGGATTTAGTGCCGGACGAATTGAACCTCTGGCGGACTTTTATTCGACCCCGGGATTTTGCGAAGAGCGACTATACATTTACCTGGCGACTGAATTGATTCAGGTTGAACAGAACCTTGACCACGATGAATTCGTTGAAGTCGTTTATCTGCCGCTGGCTGAAGCCGTGAAGATGGCGGTTAGCAATCAGTTTGAGGATTCAAAAACGATCATTGCCTTGCTGCTTGCTGCCGGGCGTGTCGGATTGGTTTAGAACTTATGTCAATCACAACCACTTACTGCCCATCGTGTGGACAATCCATTGAAGCAGAGCCGGGAAGTCTATGCCAGATATGCCAGACAAAGATGTCTGAGGTTATTGAAAACGCTGGTCGGTCAACTGAAGAGCAATTCCCGGTAGCTCCTGCTACAGAAAATTCAAGCTCTCCGTGGTTGGATTTGCTGTGGGCGTTTTTAATTTGGGGCGTCAGCGGAGCTTTTTTGTTGGGCTTGGATGCCGCATTGCGATTGGCGCTTTACCTGCTTGGCAAAGAGATTCCAAAGATCGAAATCACACGCGGCGCAGCGATTCTCACGCTTGCGATAACGCTGGTGCTGCAAGTTGTCGCGCTTGGCGCAAGCTGGATGTTTATCTCTAGATTAGGACGAAAGCCATTTTTAAAAACACTGGGTTGGCACTGGCATCCGCAATTCAAGTGGCAGCATGCTATGGCACTGGCAATGCTTATGTTTGGCGTAGCCGTGGCGCTTTCCAAATTGTTGCCGCATCAGGAAACCGATATGGATAAAATTCTCAAAATGGGATTTGTTATCCGTGCGATGGTGGCTGTGCTGGCCGTATTGGTGGCTCCGCTGGTTGAAGAAATCGTTTATCGCGGAGTCGTTTATTCGACGGTTGAGCGGCTGGGCGGCAAAGCCGCCGGAGTAATAACAGTAACCGCAATTTTCGCGCTGGTTCACGTGCCACAATACTGGGGCAGTGTGGCCGCAATCACCGCCATCGTGACTCTGAGCCTGGTGCTGACGCTGCTTAGAGCCTGGACTGGATCATTGCTGCCCTGTGTAGTAATGCATCTGGCTTATAACGGTATTCAGGCTGGTATTTTGTTGATAGCTCCAGATACGGCGTTGGAAGCTCCGACACAGAAAGCTGCCATAATTTTGATCAACGATTGGACGAACTATTTGCTGGGCGGAAGTTAAAAAATCAATCTGAAACAGAGTTTGAGGTCGTAAGGTTCGATGCTGATATTCGGTAAGGGGGAAACACAAAAACTATGAATGATTTTTTCTCGATGATAGAAAAGCTGCAGGGAATGTTCGACAGTGAGGATGTCGAAATTGTCACCAACGACGGCAATCGCTTTCGCGGGAAGATTGACAACCTGCGCAGCACGATGCCATTCAGCAAACCCGCCGTCAAAATCAAAGGCTCTGACGGCAAAATTACCAAAATCCTATTCGCCGACATCAAGGATATGATTGACCACAGAGAGCAGTAATTAAGTGAAGTGTGATGAGTTGCTTTACATCACACTTCACACAAAACCTGCCAATTATTTCTGTGATGCTGGGCGTTTGAATGTGTACTTGACGTAGCGGCTGCTGGATAGCAGTTCTTCACCTTTGTTGGTGCGATGCACGGCATAACCGTCAACGTAAACGGTGACCAGTTCCCATTCTTCCTGTCCAAGCGAATTCAGTCCGGCGTCCACATTGGCATCAATAAAATCTTCGCCTGTGATGCGCGCGCCGATTTTGCGAACTTCGCCCCAATCTACCGTCCTATATTCCCACTTCATTATTTCACCTCGTATCTCTCTTTTATAAGGGTTAGGAAATACACGACAACACATAAGCACTGCAATTTGGTAATGTTCAAACCAAGGTAAGCTGCTTCATTGTGTTGCCGCAATGTCGAAAAAGAACCTTTTTGGGGGGAGAGTGTGACCGGCTGCATCTTACTACAAAACCTAAATACTGCCTTGCCAGTGGCAGTATTTACAAATTAAATCCAACGCTGGAATCTTTGGTAATTGTTCTCAGTTGAGTTCGGCTATCTGATCTGTGCTTCCACCTTCGGCAGGCTTAACAAAATGACATCGCCAATGATCTTCAGGCTTTGCGCGCTTATTTTATCAAGAGTGTCTTCTGCCGTATGCCAATAAGTGCTGTTTGCGTCACCGTAATCGAAGTCAATCAAGTCAACTGCCGGAATTCCCGCTTGAAGAAAAGCTATGTGGTCGTCGGTGGTTGATTGGCTTTGGTTTGGGAAATGTTTCAAGTGCCCAATTTCCCTGGCCGTGCTCCAAATAGCATTCACCAACCAGCCGGAAGAATTATCTTCGCGCGGAACAACCAAATCCTGGTCGCCAACCATGTCCAACAGAATCATCGCCTTGACGCGGTCAGTCTGTTTTTCTTTCTTCAGCTTTTCAACGAAATGACGGCTGCCGTAAGTGTTGTCGTTGCCGTTTAGGCATTCGCTCCATTCGTGACAGAAAGCCTCTTCTCCGTCGAAGAAAACAAATTGATAAGTGAATTTTCGATTCTGCT
>JAGNMH010000162.1 GCA_017991275.1 Acidobacteriota bacterium | reverse complement strand
AGCCGGGAAAATGCCGGTTTGAACTTTGAATTCCTGCAAAGCGTCAATCGAAGGCAGGATGATCGGCGAGTTGAAATTCACATCTGTGTTTTCCACGCCGTCAATCGTGAATCGGTTGAAGTAGCTCCGCTGTCCGGCAACTGAGATGTTCTGTTGTGACCGCGTACCGCCTTGACGAGAACCTGCCTGCCCGGCGTTTTGAAAACCGAAACTGACGTTCGGCGCAGTGGCAACCAATTGCAGGAAATTGCGCCCGTTAAGCGGCAAATCAACAATTCGCTTATTTTCAATAACGGTTCCAACCGTGGTGCTTTCCTGAGACAGCAAAGCCAACCCGCCGGTGATCGTCACGGTTTCACCGACCGATCCGACTTCCAGAGTGACGTCAATGCGAGCCGTCTGCTGGACTTCAAGTGTGATGTCGTTGCGGACAGAAGATTTGAATCCCTGCTGCTCAACCTTGAGGGAATAAACGCCTGGCAACAAGGAAGGGAATGCATAAACCCCTTCGCCGTTTGTGGTCGCCCTGCGAGTGGCGTTGGTTGCCTGATTTGTAACGGTTACTGTTGCGCCTGAAACCAGCGCCCCGCTGGAATCGTTCACGACTCCGGTAATTTCTCCGTGGGTTTGAGCCAAAACGCCTATGCTGCAAATCAGCAAAAGCGATAATACAAGCGGCAGATACATCAATGTGCGGATAGTCCGATACATAGTTCCTCCTGAAAAATCTGAAGTTCAAAAATCAGCTCGATGAATCAGGCTTTTGATCATCATCAAACTGAGGCTAGAACCCTGAATAAGTTTCACTGAAACGCAGTGAAAGAAACCGTAAGCGGTTAGGCACAGACAAGTGTGCCCAACCGCTTTAAGTCAAAACCGGTTTTCCGGTGTTTAGAAATATAACTTCAAGCCAAATTGCATTTGGCGCGGATTGTTGAACTGGCTGGTAATACGTCCGAAGGTCGAGCTGGTAATGCTGCTATCGGGCGCGTTGAAAACTACGCGATTGAAAACGTTGAACACTTCCCAACGGAAATCCAGTTTGAATCGCTCTGTAAACTGGAAGCTCTTCGACAAGGAAACGTTTTCGTTCAGGTTCGACTGACGACGCGAATGACTGTTGAAACGCGGCGCAGTTCCGAAAATTTGCGGCTGCGAAACGACGGCTGTTCCGGCTGCATTACAGAAAGCGGCAATGGTGCAAACCGGCGCAAAGAAGCTGGTGTAACCGCTGGCTGCGCGAATGTTTGGATTATCTGGAATCTCGGCATTCCAACCATCCAGGGTTTTGACCAAAGCTGCACTGCGTCCGCCCAGACCGATGCCACCGCCAGTCAATTGAATCGGCTGGCCGCTGGTGTAAACGTGGATCGCCGAAAAACGCCATCCGCCAATCACGCTATTACCAATAGCACCCAGATCAAACTTCTTCCCTTTGCCGATTGGCGCATTGTAGATGTAACTGAGTTTGACGTTGTGCGGCAGATCAAGTCCGCCGACGGATTTTTCCCAGCGACGATTGTACTGATCCATCGCGCGTCCGCCGGAATCAACTACATCGGTATCAGTAAGCAGCTTCGACCAGACATAGGAACCTTGCAGGTAAAGCCCTTCGCTGACTCGCCGCTCCAATTTCAACACCATAGCGTGATAAGTGGAATGGCCGCTGCGGTCGCCGTTGCCGCTCCAGGTGTTGATGTTGCTGTACTGCGGAAACGGTTTCAGCGATTGTCCCAAAGTATTGGTGTTCGAGAACGCCGCATAAGGCTTGGAGAAACCTGCCGCAACCACTGCCGCTGAAGTGATCGCACTGCTCAGCAAAGGTTGAATTTTCGGATCGGTGACATATTTGGAATCAATCTGATTGAAGTTAACCAGACCGGCCATCAGATGGACTCCGACCGTGGCGTTGTACGAAGCTTCAAACAGGAATTTGCCCGGCAATTCACGTTGCAATGACAAAGTCCAGTTCCAGTCTTCCGGCATGCGTGAAACTTCGCCGTACTGCCACCAATCAACTTCAGCGTTGGAATTGGCGTTAAAGCCGGGATTAGTGCTTGGTGGTTGTGGAACGGTGTTCACTCCGTTGACGATAAAGCCATCATCAAGTTTGAACAGGCGATTGATTCCGTCCGGCGTGGTGACACTGTAAATTTGAATTGCGCCCGCAAAGTGCGTGCTGCCTGATGTTGTGCGAACCAATCCGAAGGTTCGGCCTACGCCGGCACGTAAAACGGTCTTGGTATCGGGGCTGTAAGCCAGGCTAAAACGCGGCCCCCAACCGTTGTACCAACCTTCGGCCAGAGTTCGTTTGCCAGTGCGGCCTTCGCCGGTTCCTGCAAAAACCAACGCCCCCAATTTGCCATTGGCTGCCGGGTTGGCGGTGAATGGATCGAAATTGCTCCATTTGTCGTCGCGTTCCAGCGGCGGCATTGTCACGTCGTAACGCAAACCGAAGTTCAAGGTCAGCTTGGAATTAACTTTCCAGTCATCCTGGACATAGGCCGCATGACCTCGCCAGTATTGGCGAACGATACGGCGGTTTTCAGTTTGTGCGCTGTAAACTTCACCAAGCAGGAATGAGGCAAAGCTGTTGCCTCCGCCCAAAGTCGAAGTATTGCTTTCTGGAATGCTGGTGCTGCGGCGATTGAAACGGGCTTCGCCCGACAACGTCTGGCGTCCAAAGCCGTTGTAATGCAGCCGTTCGTAAAGGTACCCTCCCTTGATTGTGTGACGGCCTTTAATCCAGGTCAGGTCGTCGCCAAATGTGAATACAGGGTTTTCTGAACCATCACCCGCCGAACCGCCCCAGGGATAATATCCATCGCTCTGGAAGTTGATCGCCAACAGGTTTTCGTCGCAATCGAAGACTCCCGGCATACAAATGCCCTTGGCTTTCCATCCACCGCCAACGTTCGGCGTGTAGTTGAATTGTTTCCACCAATTGACTCCGCCGTACAGGTAATTGATCAAAGTTGGGCGAATGGTGGCCGTGTAATTGACGCGGTAAACGTGGCTGTCCTGAGTTGTGTAACGGAAATCGCTGACCGTCGCCGCCAAACGCAGGAAGCCATCAACGCCGGGCAACACTTCGCTCAAACCGTAGTTGTACAAGCCGCTGATTTTGTGACGGTCGTTGAAGTTGTGATCAACTTTGACGCTCCATTTCGTCCACGGGAAAAGCGAACTACCCGCGAAGCTGCGGTAGTTTTGATTGACGTAACCATACGTTCCGGGCGCTCCTGCCGCATTTGGAGCAACGGATTGGCCAACGTAATTCAAATAAGTCTTTGTCAGCGGGCTAATACGGTTCGCCGGAATGATATTGTTCGGGAACGGATCGCGGATGAAACGCGGATTGGATTCGCTGACCGGCTGAGACGAATTGTAAGCAGGGTTGGCTCTTGTCGTTGCCGGGTCATAAATCTTCAGCAGGTTGCCCGCCGGGTCAACCCATTTGCTGAAATCGCCGTTGTACATTTCCGGCGTCGGCACAGAGGTCTGGAAGCTGCCAGCCCCGGCTCGGTTACGAAACCATTCGGCTGACCCAAAAAAGAAAGTTTTATTTTTGCCGTTGTAAACCTTGGGTATCCAAACTGGCCCGCCAAAACTGACTCCGAAATCATGCTGTTTCAACACGCTGGTTTTCGCGCCATCGAAATAGTTGCGAGCGTCGAAATAGTTGTTTCGCAAAAATTCGTAGACATTGCCGTGATATTCGTTAGTCCCGGATTTCGAGACAAAAGAAATCGAACCGCCCTGAGCGCGCCCGAACTCGGCTTTGAATCCATTGGTATCCACCGAAAATTCGGTGATCGCGTCAATCGAAGGCGTATTCAAACTGGCCCATTCGGTTGACCCGAAACGCGAGGTACCCGAAGAAGCTCCATCAAGCGTAATTCCCCAGGTTCCTCCCTGGCCGCCGCCCAAAGAAAAGTTCGATGTGTAACCAGGGCCGCCAGTTCCTGCGTCGCCGCCCAAACCTAAGGGCTTTGCTTCAGGCGTCAGCAAAGACAAATCGAATGGGCTGCGCATCGTTCCGCTGACGACCAAAGGCAATTGGTCAATCTGTTTGCCGGAAACCTGTGAGCTTATCTTTGAATTTTCGGATTGCAGTTGGGCAGCATCTGAGGTGATTTGCACGGTTTCTGAAACCTGCCCGACTTCAAGCGTGACGTCAGCCCCGACGGTGCTGCCAACCGATACGGCCAAACCGGAAACTTCAGCTCTTTTGAAACCGGTCTTTTCAACATTGACCTTGTAAGTTCCAACCTGCAAAGCCGGAATGGTGTACAGCCCTTCCAAATTCGTCGTCGCGGTCGAGTTCCCTCCGGTGGAAGCGTTGGTTACAGTAACTTTTGCGCCTGCCACGGCTGCGCCGGTATTGTCTGTTACACGCCCGGTCACCGTGCCTCTGTCTGATTGCGCATGAACAGGCAGTGACAGTACAAGTGTGACGATCAATGCTGCCAATAAGCTCAACGATGTTCTCTTCATATTGAAACCTTCCTTGTAAATCCTGGGTAAATTTTAGGAATTAGTCTTCTGCTGAAACTGCAAAGAAGGACAAACCGGTATCTGGAATACAGAACAGGCCAGTCTTCGAAGTTCAATTGAAAACTGCTCAATGGTCGTTTTTGCTGAAAACTTCGGGTACGAATGTCAGCAGGATTCTGCCAAAGTCCGGCACTTACCCAGCAAAGGATGGTTAAAAACTAGAATCTGTGTTTCGTTGATTACGATTTGAAAAAGGTGTTCGGACGCTTAGCAACGCTGACGTGGCGCGTTATAGCACGTGGTCAAACCAATCGTCAATCTTTTGGTGAGGCCAGAAAATGACGGTTCCAGAGCCGAAGAAAAAGTCGGGTTTGATGATATTTCAAAAGCTCGACGGCTCCCAAAGCTAACATTCCTGGGAGCCGTCAAATCCGGTCAAAGTACGACCGACGCCATCTTGCCAATTGGACAAACTCATATGCCAAAGCAACAATACCCGCCTTCATCAAACTAAAAGTCTCTTATTGAATTGAGGAATCCACATGACTGAGTTCAAAGAAATCATCTATGGAATCAGAAATGGCGCGGCGGTAATTACTCTCAATCGCCCTGACAAGCGTAATGCCTTGAACGATCAATTGATCGCGGATCTTCGCCAGGCAATCGCCGAGGCCGAAGACGACGAACAAGTCCGGGTTATATTGCTGCGCGGCGCTGGCAAGGATTTTTGTGCCGGAGCCGATCTGTCGCAGTTGGAAAAATCGGCTCAGGCTTCGATCATCGAAAACATAGAAGGCGCAAATGAAATGGCCGATCTTTTCATCACAATGCGAAAACTGAAAAAGCCGGTTATTGCCGCCGTGCATGGGCGCGCGTTGGCTGGTGGAGCCGGACTGGCTTCGGCTTGCGACATGGTGATTGCCGCCCGGTCGGCTCAGTTTTGTTACACCGAAACCAAGATCGGCTTTGTGCCCGCCATCGTCATGTCCATCGCCCGGCGAAATCTGGGAGAGAAACGAGCCTTTGAAATTCTGGCTACGGCCAAAATGTTTTCGGCTGACGAAGCCTCCAGCATAGGCTTTATCAATCGAGTCGCAGACGATGCTGACTTTGAAACTGAAGTTGAAAAATTCGCCGCTGAAGTTGCGGCATTGAGTCCATCGGCGCTGATGCTGACGAAATACCTGCTCTATCAAATTGATTCGATGAGCTTCGAGCAAGCAATTCGCGCCGGAGTTGACGTGAATGTAATCGCGCGATTGACGCCAGATTGCCAAACCGCCATCCGCAAATTTTTGAGCAAAACATAAACACCTGAATAATGAGTTCTACACAAACCGAAATTTCACACTCCGAAACCTATACCCTGAAAACCAAAGTCGTGCTGGTCGGCGTGGCGATGACGCTGCTGGCCGCCTCGCTGGAAAGCACAGTCGTCGGCACGGCCATGCCCACTGTGATTGCCAGCTTGGGCGGCATCGAAATTTATAGCTGGGTCTTTGCTGCTTACATTCTGGCTTCGACGGTAATGACTCCAATCTGGGGCAAGATGGCCGATCTGATTGGGCGACGCCCGGCTATGTTCGGCGGACTGGCGCTGTTTATGCTTGGCTCTGCCCTGTCGGGCGCGGCACAGTCAATGCCTCAACTGATTGGCTTTCGTATCATTCAAGGGCTGGGAGCGGCGGCGTTGTTTCCAATCGGCATGACGATTGTTTCCGACCTGCTGACAATGGAACAGCGTATGAAGATGATCCCGCTGTTCAGCAGCATGTGGGGCATCGCCAGTTTGATAGGGCCGACCATCGGCGGTTACCTGACTGAATACACTTACTGGAAATGGCGCTCATGCTTTTACGTGGTTCTGCCTTTCGGCTTGTTGTCATTGGGGATGATCCATTGGGCTTACAGCGAAAAATTCGAGCGGCGCAAAAATATCACCTTTGATTATAGCGGGACTGTAACTTTGTCCATGGCGCTGATTCTGCTGTTGGTAATCGTCGAACGCGGCGCTGAGTTTCCTATCTGGGTCAGCCTGGCTTTGACAGCAATCGCCGCGCTTTCCATCTACTCCTTTATTCGCATCGAGCAAAAACACCCTGAGCCGTTGTTGCCACTGGAACTGTTCAGCAATCGGTTTGTGTTAATCAGCATCCTGCATGGAATTTTCGTCATGATGGCGCTGATCGGCACAATGTCTTTTCTGCCGCTTTTCGTTCAGGCCGTCATCGGAACCAACGCGGCTGAAGCCGGAAAAATTTTGACGCCTTTTATTCTGCCGTGGGTGGTAACTGCTGCGATTGGAGGCCGCCTTGTGCTGAGATTCGGTTATCGGCTGCCGGTGCTAACTGGAATGATAATTTCGCTGATCGGAGCAGTCTTGCTGGCAAGAGTTTCAGTCGAGACAACCCGCAGCGGGTTGTCGCTGGCGGTGATTTTTATGGGAATGGGCGGCGGGCTGACCGTTTCGACACTAATGATCGGAGCGCAGCACAGCGTGTCACGCACTCAAATCGGAGTAACGACTGCCGCAGTTCAATTCGCTCGCAATATCGGAGCCGCTTTCGGCGCTGGAGTTATGGGCGCGTTGATGAACTGGAGCTTGAAAAATTCGCTGTCCAAAGCAACCGGCGAGCTGGCGCACTTTGCTGAAAGCCATCAGGTAGCCTCAATCATTCGCCCGGAAACTCGCGCTTCGTTGTCGTCTGGCGCGGCTGAGTTTTTGAGAATCGCGCTGGCCAATTCTTTACGTTTAGGCTTCATTTTTGTGCTGGGCGCAGTCATCCTGGCTACGATCATCAGCCTTTTAATCCCACACGGCGACGCCCACGATCTGGCCCATCAGGAACACCAGGACGAATCTCTGGCCGAAGAAGCCTCTGCCGGGCTGCCTGAAATTTGAGGTTCAGCAAGCTTCAGCTTGTCGGACAATAGTCACCAGAAAAAACCTTCCGCCAAGTCAAAATAATGCTAACAAACTGTCAAAGCCCGACGTTATGTCACCAGCACAATGCAACCGCAAAACCTTAAACCAGGAGTAACTCTAATGAAATCAACAATCAGCAAGACTATTTTCACTGCTTTGGCGCTTTGCCTCCTTACGGCTTTTGCCTCGGCTCAAACCAAACAACCAAATCTGACCGGCACCTGGGTGATGAATGCCGAAAAGAGCAAGTTTGAACAAGGCGGCCCAACCGGAATCACCATTAAATTCGACCACCAAGACACCAAACTCAACGAGACAATGATGCTGGTAACTGGCGGCGGCGACCGCACTATGGATTTGAAATACACCACCGACGGCAAGGAAGCGGCTCAGGAATTGATGGGTACGACCGGACAATCCGTCGTCAAATGGGACGGCGACACACTGTCAATCGAATGGAAAATCGAAGGCGGCAGTTTCAATCGCAAAGTCTCAGTTTCCGCTGACGGTAAAACCATGACGATGGTGGTCAAACAAACGTCACCCGACGGAAATAGCTCCACTGATACTGTCATCCTGGAAAAACAGGACGCCAAATAATCGCTCTGCAAGTTCAGAACACTTATCACAACAAAGGTCAGGCCGCGCAGGCCTGACCTTTGTTGATTCTACCCACACTCAAAATCCAACTTCCACTCTCCTCAAAAATTTTATACCTCTTGTTGACAGTACTATGTAGCAAACGATATAAGCAGCAAACGAAATAGCAATTCAAATAATTCGGAGTTCACCTTATGGGCAAAAGTTTTCTCTCGTTTGCGGCGGCTGTCATCTTGCAGGCGCTGGACAACGGTTATAAGTACGGGTTCGACATCATGGACGTAACTGGTTTGCCAAGCGGCACGGTTTATCCGGCTCTGCGACGGCTGGAAGACAACGGCTATGTGTTTTCAAAATGGGAAAAGCACGCCATCGCGCAGGAAGAAGCTCGCCCGCCGCGCAAATACTACGAGCTAACCCGCGAAGGCCGCGACGCTCTGGCCGATGCTCGCAGCCGATACCGCTTGCTGGAACAGGCGCAGGAACCCAAAACCGACAAACCCAAAACCTCTCGTGCGTGAGGTTCAAACCGTGCCTGATAAAAGCAATAAATCCGGTTTTCTCAAACTGCACCTGCGGCTGATTGCGCTTGTCGGGGTGATCGTGCCGCGCCGGTTGCGCGCTGACTGGCGGCAGGAATGGGAAGCCGAGTTGCGCTGCCGTGAAATGCTGCTGGCCGAGTGGGATCGGCTTGATTGGCGAAACAGGCTCTATTTGCTGAAGCGCTCACTGGGAGCGTTTTGGGACGCTCTACTGCTTCAACCGAAAAGACTGGAGGACGAAATGATTCAGGATTTGCGTTTCGGCTTTCGCGCCTTAAGCGCGCGACCCGGATTTACTGTCATTGCCGTGCTGGCTTTAGGGCTGGGCATTGGAGCAACTACGTTGATTTTTAGCGTGGTCAATTCGGTGCTGCTGCGTCCGTTGTCTTTTCCAAATCCTGAACGAATTGTTCGGATAGGAGAAAATCACCAGCGCGACGGGTTAAACATCGCGAACGTTTCCTATGCCAATTACAACGATCTGGTCGAACAGACACAAACACTGGAACAGGTTGCTGCCACTCGTTTTTGGCTGGCGAACCTCAGTGAAAA
>JAGNMH010000847.1 GCA_017991275.1 Acidobacteriota bacterium | reverse complement strand
ACCTTGCCGGAGCGATAGTCTTTCTGGCTTCGGCAGCTTCAAATTACGTCAACGGAGCAATTCTGACCGTTGATGGCGGCTGGATGGGACGTTAAAAATTCAAGGCGGATCGCTTTACGCCTCCGCATTAATCCGATGTAAAACCCAAACCTTTATTCTTATAGGAGCACCAATGATCGAACGAAGAAAAATCCTGATGGGCGCCGGAGCGGCGTTCACAACCTCGCTTTTTACTGGCCGCGTCAAAGGCGCAAACGACCGCATTGCCACCGGGCACATTGGCCTGGGCGCAATGGGGTCAAGCAACCTTGGCTTTGCGTTGAAATTGCCGGATGTTCAGGTTGCGGCGTTGTGCGATGTTTACCAGCCTCATTTGAAAAGAGCAGTCGCCGCGGCGGACAAGGCGAACGTCACGCCAAAAACCGTCAAAGACTTTCGAGAAATTCTGGCCGACAAATCCATTGACGCCGTTTGTATTTCGACGCCGGATCACTGGCACGCTTACATGGCCATCGAAGCCTGCAAGGCAGGCAAGGACGTTTTTGTCGAAAAGCCCGCTTCGGTTTATGTCGAGGAAGGCCAGAAAATGGTTCAAGCCGCTCGCAAATATAACCGCGTAGTGCAGGCCGGAACGATGCAACGTTCGGGCGGGTATTTCAAAAAAGCCGCTGAGTTGGTGAAAAGCGGCATCCTTGGCGAAGTGACTTTTGTCCACACCTGGCAATCCGGCGCAGTCAAAAAGCAGGGTTGGGGCAGACCGGCTGACGGCCCGGTGCCTGAAGGATTGGATTGGGATATGTGGCTTGGCCCTGCGCCGAAAGTTCCATTCAACCTGAACCGTTGGGGCGTGGGCGTCACCACTTTTCCGACCTTCCGTTATTTCTGGGATTACGCCGGCGGAGCAATGACCGATTGGGGAGTTCACCTGATTGACCCCGTGCATCAATGCTTCGGAGAAGCAATGCCGACGACGATTTCGACCCAAGGTGGCAAGCTCTATGTGGACGACAACACGGAAACTCCCGACACTATGATGGCGACGTTCACCTATCCGAAATTCTTGCTGACTTATGAAAGCCGCACTGCCAATTCGATGCCTATGTTTGCCGGGCAGGGCGCGGCGACTTCAATTCACGGCACCGAAGCCAACGTGATTGTCACGCGCGGCGGTTGTTGGCTGATTCCAAACAAAGGCTCCAAGGTCGAAGCGCAAACCTATGAAAACAACAACGAAATGCGCGATCTGAACATTCCGCACTGGAAGAATTTCATTGCCTGCATCAAGACTCGTGAAAAGCCGACCAGCGACATTGAAACCTGCGTGCGTTCTTCGACAGTGTGCCTGCTGTCTAACCTTTCGATGCGCCATAAGACGATGTTGGAGTGGGACGAAAAGAACTGGACGGTGAAACAAAGCAACGTCAAACCTTTCCTGAAAGCGAAATACCGTTCACCGTGGAAGCTGGAAGTTTAGGCCTGAGTTCACATTTCCGGCGTTGGATTCGCTGCAGGAATTTAGTTCCCTGCGAATCCAACGCCAGCGAAGCTAAACGCGCCCGTTATTGTTCGAGCGCAAACCAATGTTGTTTGTGACGGGTATGAAGTTTGTTGACTGTCGCACCTTTAGCGGCGGTGAATTTCACTGGCAAAGCGCCGGATTTGGGCGCGCTGGAAGTCGGCAAGCCGCAGCCAATTTACGGACCACGCAAATGATTGCCCATCCAATCTCTAAACAACGATTTGTGCTCATCGCACTGGCTGCGCTTTCGATGTCCGTCGGCTGGGGCTTGCGCGGAGATTACGGCCACGAAGCGGGCGCAATGATGCCCGGCGCGCTGTTCGGTTTGGCGCTGTGTCTGGCTGCCGGTCGCGCCGATTGGGTGCGACGTGCTCCGACCATCGCCGCGCTGTGCGCCATCGGTTGGGCGTTCGGCGGACAGATGAGCTACGGAATCGTTATTGGCTATACGGCGGATTCGATGTTGGCGAATGTGCTGTATGGTTACGCCAATTTGTTCGTCATCGGCGCGCTGTGGGGAGCCGTCGGCGCAGGGATTCTGGGATTGGGTTTGACCTTGCGGAGGTCGGAACTGGACTCTTTCGTCGGGCCGTTGCTGGCCGTGTATGTCGGCTGGAAGTTGATGGATTTCAGTGGCGCGACCGCGTGGCTGGAAACTCGCTGGAGCCTTTACGACACCGACTGGGTCGCCGCCAGTTCGGCGTTGTTGATTGCCGCTGGTTACGCCGCGATTGCGCCGAAAGCCCGCGCGGCTTGTCGCTTCATCATCACGCTGGCTGCAGGTTGGTGGCTGGGATTTGCTTTGCTGACCGTTGTTTGCGGATTGCGAATGACTCCGCCGCGCAGCGACAACTGGGCTGGTTGCGTAGGGCTTTGCGCGGCGCTGTGCGTGTATCTCTGGCGCGCTCGACACCGTGCGGCGTTGTCGCTGGTGTCGTTTGGAGCGCTGGCGGGCGGCGCAGGTTTCGCTATCGGAGATTTCGT
>JAGNMH010000161.1 GCA_017991275.1 Acidobacteriota bacterium | reverse complement strand
TCTTCGGATTGTGCTTGGCCAGCGTCTTGGTGATCGCTGCAGTCAAAGTCGTCTTACCGTGGTCAACGTGACCAATAGTACCAACGTTGACGTGTGGCTTACTTCGGTCAAATTTCTCTTTAGCCATAGTTATCGCTCCTAAAGTTTCAGTGAATTCAAAATTTGAATTGAAGTGCGCGGAATCATTCCGCTGGAATCAACCGCGCTCGCCCATTGGCTCGCGGCTTTGATAAAAAAACTATTTGGCAGCACCCTGAACTTTCGCAATGACTTCTTCGCTGACGCTCTTAGGCGCTTCTTCATAGCGATGAAAGTGCATTGTCGAAGCTGCGCGGCCTTGCGACATTGAACGCAAATCGGTTTCGTAACCAAACATCTCGGCCAATGGAACCATCGAAGTGATGATCTGCGTGCCTGGACGCGAAGCCATTCCTTCGATCCGCCCGCGCCGTGAACTGAGATCGCCCGTAACACTGCCCATATAATCTTCGGGGGTTACGACTTCGACCTTCATTACAGGTTCCAGCAAAACTGGCTTGGCCTTTCTTGCGGCCTCCTTGAAAGCAATCGAACCCGCAATCTTGAACGCCATTTCCGACGAATCAACTTCGTGGTAGCTGCCGAACGTCAAAGTAACCTTTATGTCAACCAACTCGTATCCAGCCAGAACACCACCGGCAAGAGCTTCGCGCACACCTTTTTCTACAGCCGGGATGTATTCTTTCGGAATAACACCGCCAACAATCTTGTTAATGAACTCAAAACCTTTACCTGGTTCGTTCGGCTCTATTTCCAAAACAACGTGGCCATACTGTCCGCGACCACCAGTCTGTCGAGAATACTTTTCTTCTGCTTTCGCAGCTTGACGAATAGTCTCTCGATAAGCGACCTGCGGTTTACCGACATTGGCTTCAACTCCATATTCGCGCTTCAGCCGATCGACAATAATCTCAAGGTGGAGTTCGCCCATTCCCGAAATGATGGTTTGGTTCGTTTCCTGATCAGTGGTGACGCGGAAAGACGGATCTTCTTGAGCCAACCTGCCCATTGCAATACCAAGCTTTTCCTGGTCCTGGCGAGTTTTGGGTTCAATCGCAAGCGAAATAACAGGAGTAGGAAACTCCATCTCTTCCAAAATTACAGGATCAGACTCAACACAGATGGTGTCGCCTGTGGTTACTTGCTTCAATCCGGCGACCGCAACAATCTCTCCAGCGTAGGCCTCTTCCACATCTTCACGCTTATTGGCGTGCATCTTCATAATTCGGCCAATACGCTCTTTGTTATCTTTTGTTGAATTAAGAACATAAGAGCCGGATTTCAAAGTGCCCGAATAAATACGCACAAACGAAAGCTGACCAACGTGCTTGTCAGCCATAATCTTGAAAACCAACGCGGAAAAAGGCGACTTGTCATCAGCCGGACGTTCGACCACTTCACCTTTTAGAGTGGTTCCTTCAACGGCCTTGATGTCAATCGGGGAAGGCATGTAATCAATCACCGCATCAAGCAAAGGTTGAACGCCTTTGTTCTTGAAAGCAGTACCACAAACGACAGGAACAAGCTTCAGTGCAATGCAGCCGCGGCGCAAGGCAGAGCGAATTTCGTCGTTGCTAATTGCTTCGCCTTCCAGATACTTCATGGCGATTTCATCATCGGCATCAGCAATAGCTTCGATCATTTTGTCGTGAGCGGCCTTAGCGGCTTCGACCAAGTTTGCCGGAATTTCTTCGGTGTCGTAATTCGCCCCCATCTTGTCGTCTCTCCAAAAGAGAGACTTCATCTCAATCAAATCAATCACACCGCTAAATTGATCTTCAGCGCCAATTGGCATCTGAACACAAACCGGATTGGCTGCCAGACGAGTTCGAAGCGTTTCAACCGCGTGATCGAAATCCGCCCCCGGACGATCCATTTTGTTAATGAATGCAAGACGCGGGACATTATATTTATCGGCTTGACGCCAAACTGTTTCGGATTGTGGCTGCACACCGGCCACAGCATCAAAAACGGCCACAGCTCCGTCAAGCACACGCAAACTGCGCTCGACCTCGATCGTAAAATCCACGTGACCAGGAGTATCAATGATGTTAATTCGATATTCGTTATTGTTCCGCTTCCAGAAGCAAGTCGTAGCCGCAGAGGTAATAGTAATACCGCGCTCCTGCTCCTGCTCCATCCAGTCCATTGTGGCAGTGCCTTCATGGACTTCGCCGATTTTATAAGAGACGCCTGTGTAGAATAATATGCGCTCGGTAGTAGTAGTCTTACCGGCGTCAATGTGCGCCATAATCCCGATATTGCGGAACCGATTTAACGGTGCTTGTCTTGCCATAAAAACCTGTCAACTACTTTGAAGTCTTGGACTACCGAAACCGGCTCTTCCGGTTCCAATATCCTGACTTGAACCCTTCTCCACTGCCGCCAACTTGGATCGCTGGTCTACTAAACTCAACCCCTAGAATCTGTAATGCGCGAAAGCTTTGTTGGCTTCGGCCATACGATGCACATCTTCGCGTTTCTTCACTGCGTTACCTTTGGCCGATGAAGCATCCAAAATTTCGGCTGCCAAACGATCAACCATGGTTTTTTCGCCCCTATCACGTGCATATCCAACCAACCAACGCATAGCCAGTGCTGTGCGACGACTGGCACTGACTTCAACAGGAACTTGATAGTTTGCGCCACCGACGCGCTTTGATTTCACTTCCACTTTCGGCTGCAAGTTTTCAATCGCCTTCTTAAAAACCTTCAGCGGGTCTTCCTGGGATTTTTCTTTGATCTTGTCTAACGCCTTGTAAAGAATGCCCTCGGCCACAGCTTTTTTGCCGTCCCACATCATAACGTTGATGAACTTGGCAACCAGCGGGCTGTTGTAAACCGGATCGGGTAAAATTTCTCGCTTTGGAACTTCTCTTCTTCTTGGCATATCAATTACCTGAGTTCTCAAGCTCTCAAATCCGAGAGCCTAAAATTACTTCTTCTTGCCTCCCTTGGCGGCTGCGGCAGCTCCCTCTTTCGGGCGCTTCGCACCATATTTAGAGCGGCCTTGCTTACGATTCGCTACCCCAGCAGAATCCAAAGTGCCACGAACAATGTGGTAGCGAACGCCTGGAAGGTCTTTCACACGACCACCACGCACCAACACAATCGAATGCTCCTGCAAGTTGTGACCAATGCCGGGAATGTAAGAAGTCACTTCAATGCTGTTCGTAAGACGCACACGGGCGATCTTGCGCAAAGCAGAGTTAGGCTTCTTGGGCGTTTGGGTTTTCACCTGAACGCATACTCCGCGTCGCTGCGGACAAGACTGCAGCGCCGGACTGGAGGTTTTGTACTTAACCTGCTTGCGTCCCTTGCGAACTAATTGGCTAATCGTAGGCATAATTTCGTCACTCAAAGGCCCAATCTCAAAATTGGCTGCAAAGCCGCAAAAGGCCTGCCCCTCTTCATCAAGAGAGCATTGATCCCATCAGGGTAATTTTTGTTGTGCTAAGCACTAATGATTTTTGGGATGTGTCCGCGAAGCGTGCAGATAATGGCGTCCCAATTCGCCGAGTTTTTCTGTGGCGTCATTTTTTTAGATGACTACCGCCTTAAGGCGACGTTTCAGAAAATCCCTTCAAACTTACAAGAAAGGATTGGTACGCCACAATAGATTCTCGATAAAGATTCTTGAGGTTGACTTATAAGAATATTGGTCTATCCCGTTGAATCCGGCAGCGCCTCTGCACTTCAGACCCGCTAGCGCTGCTCAGGCTTTGCGAAGACATGGTTTCGCAAAGCATCGGAATATATGGATCAGGCCTGGGCTTGTCAAGAGGTTGCGTGATTTATGGAGAAAATATCCTGTAATTTCTTTTGCCCCGGTGTGCCTGGTATCGGGCAGCGGAAAGAGAAAGGACGCGCCAGTCACTAATTTACCAACTGCTAACTAATGGCGTTGACACGGCCTTTCTTCTATTTTGGCTTATATGATTATTTGGCGACACTGTGACGAAGCTCCTCACGAAGCTTTTCTATTTCGCTGAGCTTGTCCTGTATCCCTTGAAACAAGGCGGCTTGGGCCTTGATCCCCTCATCAATTAGAAAAGCGGCGGCATCAGCCCTGCCTTTGAAGATTCCAGCCGAAACCAAAGTATCAATCGAATCCGATGAAGCTTCACTCAACCGGATAAGCACTGTGGTGTCACGCACATTCATCGCTCGTTCAACCGCTTTGTTGACCGTTTCCGGCACACGATTGAAAAGATCACGCAACGTAGAAGTAATCTCATCCAAAGTTTCCCCGGCCCGGCTAGAGGCAGTTTGCGGCGTTAATTGTTGATTTGCATCTTTTGAGTTGTCTTGATTGTCGTTCTGGTTTTCGCTCATTTATTCTCCTCAATGGTTTTCTTTCCAATTCCACATTTGTAAAGAATCGCCTATTCCGTCTTCACCTTCGCTTCGATCCTGGTGAACTGAAGCCCGTAAGCCACGTAAGCAAAAGGCAGACGCACCAGCAATTCATTGTAAGTATCAACCGTTTGTACGTAATTCTTGCGCGCCGCGTTCGTAGCATTCACAGCATTTTTGAATGCTTCTTGTAAACGCAGGTAAGCATCATTGGCTTTCAGGTCAATATAGGTATCACCAAGAGAGTTAATTGGGATGGTTTGCCCAGACAGATCATTGTAAGCATTGATGATCTCATCGTACTTGTTTTCCTTTTCTTTCATTGCTTCGGCAAAGGCATTACGAGCGCTGAGAACCTGTTGAGTAATAGGGATTTCTGCTTTGATAACGGCTTTTGCCGTTTCCAGCACTTTTGTCGCAGCTTCACCTTGACTGCCGATAGCGGCCAGAAAAGCATTCCAACTTGTAGTCGTCATCTGCTTTCGCTTTGTCATTTCGGACTTAACAAATGGAAAAAGCCTTTCAACCGGATAGAACCTGCGGCCATCTTCAAATTCCACCCAGGTCCATTTTTCGCCAGTCTCTGGTGGCGCAAATAATAATCTGGACGATCTGTTTGTATAAGCCGCGCTGGACGGCGTGCGCTCTTTGACCGTCACCTCAGCCTTACCGTCTGGACGATAAGTTATGTCAGTGATTTCAATAACTCCGTCAACTTCGGCGGAAATTGCGCTGACCGACGATTCGTTTTTGGAGTTTATCAAGCGCGCAATACTGAAAAACACTTCATCGCGTTTGATTGGTTTGGCAGGAGCCTGCGTTGCAGTAGCAGACGGGCTTTGGGTCGGAAACGCTTTCGGCGTTGGAGCTTGTCGCAACTGCGCCAATGCCGACGCCAATGACATCGTTGAGAAAACCACGAAAGCTAAAATTCGAAAGATAATTCGTCCTGACATTTTTTACTCCTTCAAAAAAATTATTGGGCATTGCCTTTGCCCTACCCATAAATCACAAGTCCTCTATTCTCAGTTTTGAATCGGCGTTCTTCCACGCCGTTTCAAATTCTTTCTGAGCTTGTTGCGCTGCCTGAGCCTTGCCTTGCTTTTTCAAACTTTCGGCCAAGCCATACAGCGAGCGACCATTACGGGGGTTGTCTTCCAAATCTTTGCGAAAGACCTTTTCGGCCTCTGCCGCATTGCCAGCCAACAATAAGGCAGCGCCCAGTGATTCGCGCGTGGGGTAATACCATCCTGGGGGTTCGTCGTAATTCAAATCATCGTGAGCGGCGACTGCTCTGCGCCAATGCTCGACCGCCAGCTTGTAATTCCCTTTCGCCGCCGCAATTCGAGCATCCAGCGAGGGTTCGGCGATTTTCAAAACGCTGGCTGCCGTGTTCAAACCGAATGGCGTTTCGCCTGGCATGGATTTCGCCAACTCAGCCAGCGTCGCGCGCGCTTGCTCGGCTTCAGCAATTTGGCCTTTTCCGGCCAAAGCAACTCCACGGGCATAATGCCACAACGCCCGCGTGATCGGCATCTCCGCAGACGGCTCCGAAGACTTCAAAATTTCATCCCAATGGCTGAACCGCAACTGCACAAAACTTACGCTCGGTAAAAAGCCTTCCAGCATAGGCATGTCTTTTATGTGTCCGCGCACGTTGTCGGCCAGCCGTGCGGCGGATTCAACCGAACGCGCGTAATTACCTGCTCGATTGTAAGACTCAACCAGAAAATGAAGATTGTGGCTGTAATACATCGCCGGATACATGCCATTGACGCCGGATCGTTTAATGTATTCCAAATCAACCTTGGCGGCATCTTCGTTGGCTTTGGCTGCCGCCTGGTAATCACCTGTGCGGATGTAAATGTGCGAAGGCATGTGAACCAAATGCCCGGCGGCGGGTGCGAGATTGCCCAACTTCCCCGCGCTCGGCAAAGCGAGTCCCGGATTTTTGGAAGCTTCGACCGCGTGGATATAAAGATGATTCGCGCCAATGTGTTCAGGATCGCGTTTAATCGCCGCTTCCAACACAGCGACGATTTCCGCAGTAAACTGTGCGGGCTTGCCGTCTTTCGTCCATAACTGCCACGGAGTCAGGTTCATCAAGCTGTCGGCGTATAACGTAGCCGCGTCAACATCTTCAGGGTACTTTTTGTGAAGCGCAGCCATTGCGTCTTTGTAATCAACCGCGCATTTTTTCAAATCGGTCTTTAGCTGAAACCGCTTGGCCAGAGCCGCAATGTAAGCTCGCTCTTTTTCCGAAGCGCCTGCCAAAAGCTCTTTGGCTTTCTCAAGCGCCATGTCCGCTGCCAGCAACCGTGACGGATCAACTTCAGCTTCGTTATAATTCGGCCCGACCGCCAACGCTATGCCCCAGTAAGCCATAGCCATTTTCGGATCAAGCTGCGCTGCGCGCTCGAATGAACGTTTGGCTTCTTCGTGATTGAAACCGTAAATCAGCACCAACCCTTGATTGAAAAACTTCTGCGCCTCGGCGTTTTTGGTCGTCACCGGATGGTTCAAATTGCTCAAGCCGGAGATTAACGTAGCCGGTTCCGACGACGAAGCGTGATGCTCGTGTTGAGCCAGCGCCATCAAGGTCGTCAAATTCAGCAAGGCGAACGAAAGCAGAATGCGTTTCAGATTGTGATTGAACGTGTTCATAAATTCTCCTCCAGGAAAAATTCAAGGCAGTTGCACGCGGCCAAAGTCAGGATCAATAATGCCGCATTACTGCACAATTTCTCAAAAGGAACTATCAACAATATGGCAAATCGCACGGTAACCATAGAAACCAGCAAAGGCACAATCAAGTTCACTCTCCACGAAGACCTGGCACCAATCACAACCGCCAACTTCGCGGAGCTGGCCGGAAAAAAATTTTACGACGGTTTGAAGTTTCACCGCTACGAACCCGGCTTTGTTATTCAGGGCGGCTGTCCGTGGGGAAACGGCATGGGCGGTTCGGACAAGAAAATCCCGCTTGAAGTCACTCCCAACCTGAAACACGGCGAGGCGGGCGCGGTGGCAATGGCTCGCTCTTCTGATCCAAACAGCGCCAGTTGTCAATTTTACATCACGTTGGGAGACGCTTCGTTTCTGGATGGCCAATACGCAGTCTTTGGTCGAGTAACTGAAGGCCTGGATGTTGTGAAAACCATCCGTGCGGGCGATGTGATAAACACCATCACCGTTGAGTAATCTCAACCCCCAAAGCCGCAGGAAAACCAATGCCGGGTTTTTCCTGCGGCTTCCTGCTTTCAACTTACTTTCTAAAGCCATCTGCCACATAAATCGCAAGACATTAACCAGCCGCCAGTCAAAATTGAACACTCGACCTTCTGCGACGCCCTCCGAAGCTTTATCATTATCATCCACGTTCTTTTAGGCGAATAATCAGATCAGGCAAAAGCATTACCATCTTCAAGGAGAAGCGACATGTCATTTGAGAAAACAAAGTGGGTTTGGCAAGACGGCAACATGCTGCCGTTCGACGAAGCGAAAATTCATTCCACAGCCTTCGGGCTTCATTACGGCACAGGCGTTTTTGAAGGCATTCGTTGTTACGAAACCGCCAACGGGCCAGCGATCTTTCGACTGAAAGAACACATGGATCGGTTTTACGCTTCGGCTGAAGTTTACAAACTGAAGATTGATTACTCGCCCGAATCGCTGAACAGCCACATCTGCGAAACAATCAGTCGCAATAATTTCAAAAACTGCTACATCCGTCCGACGGCGTATTCCGATTCCGGAAGTTTGGGTATTCGCTCGGTTTGCCCGACCGGGATCAACATTCTGGCTTGGGAATGGCCAAGCGACTTTGCGGACAAACAAGCCAAAGGCATGCGCGTCACTGTTTCGCCTTACCGCAAGTTTCACTCTTCGATGATTCCCACAACCGCCAAGGCAACTGGCAATTATCTAAACTCGATTTTGGCTGTCCGCGAAGCCGCCGCCCGTGGATTCGACGAAGCCATCTTGCTGGACGTAAATGGCAATCTGGCAGAAGGCGCGGTCGAAAACATTTTCCTGATCAAAGACGGCAAAGTGCTGACCAACGACGAAAGCTCCTCAATCCTGCTTGGCATCACGCGGGATTCGGCGATTCAGATTGCCGGGCATCTGGGTTACAAAGTCGAAATCCGCGCCTTGAAGTTGCACGAACTGCTGAGCGCCGACGAAATCTTTTTGACCGGAACCGCCATCGAAATCACTCCCGTCCGCGAAGTGGACGGCAAAGTCGTAGGCAACGGCGCGCGCGGCCCAATCACCGAACAGATTCAAAAGACCTTTTTCGACATCGTCGCCGGGCGCAAACCGGAATTCCAGCATTGGCTTTACCCGGTCGAACAGAAAGCAATCGCTTCGGCGGCGTAAGTGAGAGTGAACCATGCCAGCAGCAACCGCAGCAGTCATCGAAGATTTACCCGGCACCGACATCGGCCCCATCAGTGTGGAAGAGATCAGCCTGCTCCCGCTGGATCACCCCGGCGCGCACGATCCGGCTTACCGAACCAGGCGAAATTACATCGCCGAATTGGCTCGCCAATATCGCCACGATCCCAACCACGTCATTCCGAACGTGGCTTATACCAAAGAGGAAACCGCAGTCTGGCGGCACGTCAGTCGTAAACTGGAACAGGCTCACGCGCGCCGAGCCTGTTCGCTTTACCTGGAAGCCAAGCATGATCTTGGCATCTCCGCCTTTCGCATTCCTCAACTGAGCGAGCTGAGCGCAAAGCTAACGGCGGCTTCCGGCTTTCGTCTGGCTCCGAT
>JAGNMH010000846.1 GCA_017991275.1 Acidobacteriota bacterium | reverse complement strand
ATCGAAGGCAGCGCGACGGAAATCGCCGCCAAGTTGATGGACAAGCTGAAGAATGAAGCTCGCGTTTTTTAATTGGAAGTAGACAGTAGACAGTAGACAGTAGCCGATTGGCTCTACTGACTATTGCCTACTGTCTACTGTCTACTGGAGGCAGAATGATTTTAGTTTTTATCGAACACGTTGACGGCAAGGTCAACAAAGCATCTTACGAAGCCGTTCGCGCGGCTCAGTTAATCAGCGGCGCGACGGGACAGGCTGTTTCAGCCGTCATTTTCGGAAGTGGAATTGGCGCGGCGGCTGGCGAAATTGCGGCGAAAAAACTCGGCGCGGTTTACGCAGTAGAAAACGAAGCGTTGAAGTCATACACCGCCGACGGCTATTCGTCGGCGTTCAAACAAGCCATCGAACAGTTGCAACCCGAACTGGTTTTGATGACGCACACTTACGAAGTCCGCGACTTCGCGCCGAAGTTGGCTGCCAGTTTGCGTCGCGCCCTGGTTGGCGATTGCATCAGCCACAAAGTCGAAGGCGGCGAACTCGTCCTGACCCGGCAAGTCTTTCAGGGCAAGATGGCTGCGGACGTTGTACCCGTTGGCGACAAACCGCATTTCGTCAGTTTCCAGATCGGCAGTTTTCGGGGCGATGAATGCGAAGCCGGTCAGGCCGAAGTCAAAGCTCTGACCGTCAATTTGGACGGCATTGTTCGCCAGCAACCGGAAGAGCGATTCAAGGAAGCAAAAGCCGCCGTTGATTTGACCGCCGCTCCGCTGATTGTTTCGGTCGGTCGCGGCATCAAGGAGCAAAAGAACATCGAAATCGTCAAGAAATTGGCCGATGCGATGGGCGCAGAGCTTTCGGCTTCGCGTCCGATTTGCGACAACGAATGGCTGCCGATGGATCGCCAGATTGGTTCTTCAGGACAAACCGTGGCTCCGAAAATGTATCTGGCCGTGGGCATTTCCGGCGCGATTCAGCATTTGGTTGGAATGAAAGGTTCGCGTACCATCGTCGCCATAAACAAAGACAAAGAGGCGCCGATCTTTGAAATTGCCGATTACGGCATCGTCGGCGACCTGTTTGAAATCGTTCCGGCGCTGACCGCCGAAGCTGAAAAAATGAAACAGTAAAACCTCAATGCGGTACGGGGAGCGTAAGCGACCTGAGCTTTGACAGCATCCTAATTGCTGAAACCCAGGTCGCTTACGCTCCCCGTACCGCAACAACTGGAGCCTTCCCAATGACCATCAACCGCCGTTCGTTCTTTTTTTACGTCACACTTCTTCTGGCTCTCTTTGCTTTCGTTGGCCACACCGACGCCAAACAGCGCAAAGGCAAAAAGCTGACTGCGCTGGATCGTTACGTAGCCAAACCTGATTCAAACTACAGTTACAAGATCACCAACACGATCAAGAAAGAAGGCTTCACGGTTTACGTCGTTCGCATGACTTCGCAGCAATGGCGCACGGCGGCAGAAGTTGATAAACCAATTTGGGAACATTGGATGACGATCATCCAACCCGACGAAGTCGCTTCGCCCAATGGATTTATGTTCATCTCCGGCGGTTCGGTTAACAGCAAAGAACCGGGCGTGCCAGCACCAACTTTTACCGACATGGCGGTGCGAACGAAATCCATCGTCGCCGAATTGAAGATGATTCCGTATGAACCACTGACGTTCAAAGACGAAACAAAATCGCGCAACGAAGACGGGATCATTGCTTACACCTGGGAAAAGTTTATGCGGACGGGCGACGAAAACTGGCCGCTGCGTTTGCCAATGACCAAAGCCGCTGTTCGCGGCCTGGACACAGTCACCGCTGTTGCAGCAAGCACCGAAGGCGGCAAGAAATCTGCCAAAGTCGAAAAGTTTATCGTCAGCGGAGGATCGAAACGCGGCTGGGCGACCTGGACGACGGCCATCGTGGATGACCGTGTCATCGCAATTGTTCCTTACGTCATTGATTGCCTGAACCTCGAAAAAGGACTGGAACATCATTTTCGCGCTTACGGATTCTGGGCGCCTGCCGTCCGCGATTACCTGAAAGTCGTTACCTGGGCGGGGACTCCGCAATACAAAGCGCTGATGGACATAGAAGACCCGTATTCATATCGCGACCGGCTGACAATGCCGAAGATGATCATCAACTCCGCGGGCGATCAATTTTTCCTTCCCGATTCGTCCCAGTTTTATTACGGCGATCTGAAAGGCGAAAAGCATTTGCGCTATGTGCCAAACAGCAATCACGGATTGGATGGAACCGATGCTCCGTTCACGCTCGACGCGTTTTACGAATCCGTGCTGAAAGGTACGCCGCGCCCGCGTTATAGCTGGAAGTTTGAAAAAGACGGTTCGATCACCGTCAACACCGTGGACAAACCGACCGAGGTCAAACTCTGGTACGCCAACAATCCCAAAACGCGCGACTTCCGCATGGAACTGATTGGCAAAGCGTACAAGAGCGAAGTGCTGCAAGCAGTCAAACCCGGCGTTTACGTCGGCAAAATGACCAAG
>JAGNMH010000160.1 GCA_017991275.1 Acidobacteriota bacterium | reverse complement strand
TCGGATGAATGTTGGTCAGGTTGACGCGGGTGTTTTGCGTGTTACCGCTGGTCGCGCCCGAAGTGTAGATGTTGTAAATCAACACCGAGCCTGCGCCTTGATCGCTGGCTTCAGACGCCGCCGGGAATGCCAGTCCTGGGCCGGCAGCCGGGCAGTTAATCGTCAGGCAAGCCTGTGCCTGGCCATTAACGGGTAAATCATTTGCCGTAGCGGTAATGGTCGAACAGGCTTGCGTTCCAGGAAGCAGGTTGTCCGCAAGTTGACCCATCCAGGTAACCGTCACGGTCTGGCCTGCGCCAACCGTTCCCGTCCAGTTGATCGAAGCCGCGTTAATCGTGACCGTGCCAGGCAAACTGGCCGAAGCCATTCCAGGCAAAGTTGCCAAATTGGTCAGAGTCGCTGTCAACGAAATGGTCGCTGAAGCTCCGGTTGTATTGGTGGCGGAAAAGTCGCCATTGATTTTGTCGCCAGCGCCAGCACAAGCCAGCGGGTCTGCCAATCCAACCGAACCCAGAGTCAATTTGTTGACCGTGACAGTGAAGCTGCAACTCGGCCCAGCGTTTGTTGAGCACGTTACCGTCGTAGTTCCGACGTTGAAAGTGCTGCCGGAAGCCGGCGAGCAAGTTGTCGTTCCGCAAGCTCCGCTTGTTGTCGGAGCCGAATAGCTGACGGTAGCCGAATTGGAAGAAGTCCACGTCGTCACGTTCGTCGGGCAAGTGATGTTGCAAGTGCCTGTGATTGTGTCGGAATCCGTCGCGCTGTTGTTGCCCGGAGTCGGATCCGTGACGCTCCCGGCAGTTGCTACTGTGGCGGTGTTGGTCAAAGTTCCGCTCGCCACGGCTGATAAAGTGCCGGAGGCCGTAAACGTCACCGAACCGCCTGCTGGTAAATTGACAGTTGCGTTGATGTTGCCTGAACCACTCGCCGGACAGGTTCCGCCGCCTGCTCCAACGCAAGTCCAGTTTACTCCTGTAATAGTTGCGGGGAATGTGTCAGCCACTGTGGAACCAGGAGCATTGCTTGGGCCAGCGTTGCTGGCCACGATGGTGTAAGTGACAGAATTGCCTGCGGTTACAGAAGTCACTCCATTGGTTTTTGTGATTCCCAAATTGGCAGACGGAGTCAGCGTGTCGGAATCCGTTGCGCTGTTGTTGCCCGGAGTTGGGTCAGTCACTCCGCCGCCCGTCGCAACGGTTGCGGTGTTGGACAAAGTTCCAGTCGCCGAAGCCGAAATGTTCGCTGTCACGGTGTAAGTCACCGAACCGCCAGCAGGCAAATTGACTGTGTCGTTGATGTTGCCCGAACCAGCAGCCGTGCAAGTTCCTCCGCCTGCTCCAACGCAAGTCCAGGTTCCGGTCAGGCTGGCCGGGAAAGTGTCTGCCACGGTTGAACCCGGAGCGTTGCTCGGCCCGGCGTTTGAAGCCGTAATCGTGTAAGTCACGGATTGACCCGGCGTCGCCGAAGTCACTCCGTCGGTCTTGGTGATAGCCAAATCCGCTTGCGGAGTCAGCGTGTCAGAATCCGTCGCGCTGTTATTCGCCGAATTCGGATCAGCCACACTGCTGCTGACCGTTGCCGTATTGCTCAAGCTGCCAGTCGCTGAAGCCGAAATCGTTGCGCTGACTGTGTAAGTGACCGAACCACCCGCTGGCAGGTTGACAGTGTCGTTGATGTTGCCCGAACCGGCAGCCGTGCAAGTTCCTCCGCCTGCCCCAACGCAAGTCCACGTCCCAGTCAAAGACGCTGGGAAAGTGTCGCTGACAGTCGCTCCGGTAACAGGATCAGGGCCAGCATTGCTGGCAGTAATCGTATAAGTCACGGAGCCGCCCGGTGTCGCTGAAGTCACGCCATCGGTTTTGGTGATTGCCAGATCGGCAGAGGGAAGTTGCAAGTAAACAACCAGCGGATCGTGGTCAGCCAATCGAGTGAGTGTGCCGTTGCGGTCAGTTTCGGGGAAATCGCCGTTGACGCGCGCGTGTTCGACTCGACGAGCCGATGTTGCGGAAATGAGCGCGCTATTGATGATTGCGTGATCCAGCGATTGAGCGTTGCCATCGAAAACGAACGAATAACGTTGTAACAGCGAATCCAGCAGCAAGGTCAGGTTGGGATTAACCAGGTCAACTCCGTCGCCTGGGACTACGGTTTCGTTGTCGGGAACCGGAGCGCCAAGCAGAGTGCTCATCGAATCACCGTAACCATCGTTGACTTCAAAGAAGTTGAAATCTCCGACCAGAACGATTCGTTCGTTGGGATTATTCGTTTGCCGTGTCTGCACCAGATTGGCCAGATCAACGACTTGAGCCAGTCGCTTGGCTCTGACGCGAGCGCCAACCGTTGCCCATCCACTTGAACCTGCGCTGTTGTCATCCACCCCATTCAACGAACGCAGGTGATTGATGATGACCTGGACAGGGAAAGTTGCGCCGCTGGCAAAGTTGACAGTCGCGTCCAATCGCAGAGGTGGACGGTCGTGCAAGATTTCTGTTGAGGAATCGGCATTGGTGAACAGCGAAGCGTCCAGTTCCTGAACAACAGCATTAACCGTCACGCGCGGAGTCGAGCCGGTCACAATTGCTGTTTTGACCAGAAAGCCTACGTCAATGCCGCCAACGTCGTTGCCTTCGACCAGGAAAGCCAAGTACAGCGGATTCGGTTGGCTGTTGGCGACAGCGTCGTCGTTGATCTTCGTGGCCAGAGCTTGCAGCGTGGTCAGGTTTTCGATTTCGACGATGCCGACGATGTCAGGAGTTTTCAGGTAATTGCGAATGTGCAACGAGGCTTTGGTCAATCGGCCTTGATAGGCCACTGTCGTCAGCACCGGTTCGCCAATTGCCGGATCGTTCACGTCGTCAAAGAAACGTTCGATGTTGTAACTGGCGATGGTCACTTCATTGCTGAGCGCGGTGGCGACTGCCGTCGCCGTCATTCCGCCTGAAACCGATAGCGGCGAAGATGGATCCGGCAGAATCGTGTAATGCCGGAATCCATAATCCAATGGGCCAACCAAGCCCGTGACCACGGCGGTTGTGCTGACGTTAATGGCAGCGCCTCCGACTAGGCCGTCGCTGTCCACGCGAATGACTTCGGGGTTGGTGTCGAAACGCGGAATCGGCGGAATCGTTCCACTGGGCGGCGTGTCAGGATGCTGAATGCCCGCTTCGCGGAAAGCGCGCGCGACGCCGGTGACTGTGCCGAAAAAGACTCCAGTGGAAGTTGCCGTTGCATTTGGTTCGTTGACGTTACCCAACGTTGGCCCGCCGACGGTCAATGAAGCGACAGAAACGCGCATGCCTTCAACGCGCTCAAGCTGGTTGAAGACTCCGGTTGGATCAGGGAATGTCGCAGTCAGCGGAATCGCCGCTGGCAGGGGATTGCCGCTTGAAACCAATGTGACCGTAGGCGAAACCAGTTCCGTCAATGGTGGCTGTTGCGGGTCTGCTGATGGCACGAATTCAGAAATCGTTCCGGCCACTTGCACCAGATTGCCAATAGCCGCAGCCGCAGGAGGCGCGCTGGAGGTGAAAACGAAGATGCCTTCGGAAGTCGCCGGATCAGCGTCCACACTGGCATCAGGTTCCTGCAGGAAAAATCCGTTGCTCTTCAATCCGGTGACGATGCCGCTGGTCGTAACAGTCTGGCCAACTAACGGCGAACTTGAGCCGGGGCCTTGAATGGCATTGATCTTGGTCAGCGTGACCGGAGCGCTGACGGTCACCATCACGGAACAAGTTGCGGTTTGCGGAGTCGGCGAATCATTGTTCGACCAAGTGATTACTACAGTATACGTGTTTGCTGGGGTGGCGTTGCTGACGTTGAGCGTCGCGGTTGCACTGCCGCCAACGGCTCCAGCAGGCGTGAAGCTGCTCAGCGTGATCGTACCAGGATCACTGGGCGTGATGCTGGTAATGATGGCGCTGGTGACTGTTCCATTGCTGTCAGTGGCGCTGACATTGCCCGATGTCGCCGTCCCGAAAGTCGTCGAAAGACTTGTAGGACAGGTTGGAACGACGGACGGATTGCCACTGCCACCACAAGGGTTCAGAGCCGAAGCTGTGTTGCGCGGCGCTGGGGTGCCCGTGCTGAAGTTGGCGCTATTCGAATCCGTGTCGGTGCAGCCATTGGCGGCGCGGAAAGCGGCAAGCGTCGAACTCAGCGTAGGGGTTTGTGTGCCGCCTTCGCCCGTGTAGCTTCCGGTCTGCGTACCGTAAGCCACGGCATCCAGGATCAAAGCCAGTTGCGCCGCGTTGCATGTCGCTGCGGTTGCGCCGCAGTTGAGCGCCGTTGCCGAATTGACCAGTGCTACCTTACCGGCTGAAGCTGACATCGAAAAGCCCGACTGCGATCCGTCAGGCGTTGGCAGCGCGCTGCCAACCGCGCCGCCGGAATTGCCTGCAAAGAGAAAATACTGACCTGGCTGTAAGGTCACATTGGGAAGTGCGAACACGTTGGTGGCGGTGCTCCCAAAACTCCCGCTGCTCGATCCGTATTGCAGAGACAGCCCGTTTAGCGATTGTGGGCTACTGCTGAGATTGAACAATTCTACATAGTCATTAAGCAGTGTTGCCCCGGTGTTGCCGCCGCCGCCATACACCTGACTGATGACAATCGTCGTGGAAACCGCAGCCTCGCGCGGCGCAGAAGCCAGGTAGTAAGTCGCAAAGGTCGAAGCCGAAAATAAAAAGATTGACAGAATCGAGAAACTTACTCGGCGTGTTGTGTGTAAATTAAGTGATCGAATCAGGCTCTTTATGTGGTTTAGTGAGTGGCGCATCGGCTTAACCTCGTGTGTAGTTTGTGTGAGTGATAGGCATCAGTCTGACGCGACGCTTTCAAGCCAATGAAATGCCGCGTAGTGAAAATTGCTTTGAAAAATTGTTCGGTGTCGCGCGAGTTTTCGATTTTGAACCGCCAGTTGTGAAGAAAGCAGTGTGAGAGGAAAACCGCGCGGGCGCAGTTTACGTTCTAACTCACCATTGCGTCCAGTGGTTGCTGTCAGTTGAGTGTTATTTCTCCGCAAAATATCGTGTGGCTTGAGCTTAACGAAGGCGGCACGTACAATGCGCGCCTTCACGACATCAACATTTCAAAAATCATCGGAGGAAATTTCAAATGGGTAGAGGCGATCAACGCTCAAAGCGCGGCAAAATCAGCAGGGGCACTTCAGGCAAATCTCGTAAGAATCCAAAGCAATTGGGCATAGCAAGAAGAGCCAAAAAGATAGCTGCCAAGAATGATGAAAAGGCTTCCGCCAAGAGCAATGCGTAAATTCAATACCTGAAAAAAGAGATTTTGCGCTTCCAGCCTGTGTTTGCCGGGAGCGCAATTTTATTTTTCAAAGACAAAAAAAGCCCGCTGATGAAAAATCAACAGCGGGCGATCATGGTAAGGAGAGAGAAAAAATCGTTGGCAGATTTTTCCAGGTCAGCCGTTTCTTTTAATTGGGCTGCTTAGAGCGGCTTTTTCTTATCGTCTTTCTTGTCGTCTTTTCTGTCATTGCCACGAGGCTGGTCTTTACCTTTGTCCGGCTTGGGTTGTTCTTTCACCTTCTCTGGAGGTTTCTTTTCCTGTCCCAACCACTGAACACTTGCGGAGGCGTTAAAGACCAACGCCGTGGTTATAGAAACTACAAAAATAAACTTCTTGATTTCTTTCATAACTTCCCCCTTCTGCCCAAGCTTTCATTTTTGGTACTGCCTGCTGAACGCCGTGTAAGGGGACGATCATTCCTCGCTTAATTGTCGCCACTTGCTTGGACGGTGACGATCTTAGCAGATAAACCTAACACGCTAAAAACTGCTTCGTTGCACCCTTTCCTTGAGCAATGAGTGTGCCATCAACCGCGCGCATTTCTTCAATGACGGAATTGCTTGGTTCGCAACAGTTAGCGCACTTCCAGAGGAGTTAAAGCTGGCTTAAGCCCAGGCAGCAATGGACTGGCAGAGTGAGTCAACTAACGATATGGGATGCTTGATGAAGTTAATCGTCGGTTGCCGCGCTAATTTGAAATGGCCAGCTATCTGTGGTTCGTGACCAGAGCAGAAAACTGACAATTCCAGTTATCAAGGCTATTAAGCTGCCTGCAATCATCCAGGGTTCCAGTGTCAGGTAAATGAACAGCCAGCCTATCAATGCAATCAAGCTAGGTATCGGATAAAGCCAGATGCGATAAGGGCGGTGAAGTTGCGGCGCGTTTTTTCTCAGCAAGGTGATTGCGATTATCTGTCCGATGAACTGCACCAGAATTCTGAGCGCAATCAGCGCATCAATCACGGTTCCCAGCGTAAAGAAGCTGCACACAATGGCAATCGCTCCGATGACCAGCAACGAAACGTAAGGGAAATTGTGTTTCGGATGCAGCTTGCTGAAGACCTTGAAAAAATATCCGTCACGCGCCGCCGCGAACGGAATTCGTGAATAACCCAAAAGCAAGGCGAAGCAGGAACCGAAAGCCGTCCACAAAATCATGATCGTGACGGCGATGGCGACTGGGCGGCCATAAATTCTTTCCATCATTACTGAAACCACAAAATCTGAAATCTGCTTTGTGGTTTCCGCCGGAACGAATTGACGCCACGGAACTACACCAATGATCGAAAGGTTGATCAGAATGTAGATCAGTGCGACTGCTATGACGCTGATGATGACCGAGCGGGGAATCGTCCGGCCAGGGTTTTTGACTTCGTCACCGATGTAGCAAATGTCGTAATAACCCAGATAATCATAAACGCCCACGCGAGAAGCTTGGCCGAGTCCGAACAGAAAACCAGTCGAAAATTTGAAAGCTCCCGGCGGAAAATCAAAGGCGATTTTCGGGTCGAAATGCATCGCTCCGGTGAAAATGACCAGCCCAGTGGTCAGCAAAGTTCCAATCCACAAACTGACGGTGATTTTGCCGATGTGAGTAATCTGCCGATAGAGCAAAGCAATGTTGATTGTTCCGATGACGATCACGATCAGATTTTTAGAGGCATTAGGCCAGATGTAATTCAGATACTGAGCAAAGCCGATGTAGCCGGAAGCGATCTCGAATGGGCCGCTGACGATGAACTGCCAAATGAACAGGAACGCCATCAAGCGGCCAAAAGTCTTGCTGCCGAAACCTTCGCGCAAATAGAGGTAACTGCCACCGGAACCGGGCATTGCCGCTCCAAGCTCGCTCCAAACCATTCCGTCAGGTATGACGATCAGAACGGCTATCAACCAACCGAGCATGGCCTGTGGGCCGCCAAGCGCGGTCATCAATAATGGAATAGTTAAAAACGGGCCGATGCCAATCATGTTGGACATGTTCAACGCCGTGGCCTGGAGTGTGCCGAAATGGCGAACCAGATGCGGATGGTTGTCGGTTGTCGGTTGTTGGTCGTCAGTTGTCGGCTGGTTGTTCATCGGTTTCAGTTCTTGGTTACTGGCAGTTGATGTTGTGGATAGCAAAGAATGCCGACAACCGTTCTCCAGTCATCGGCCACTGAATTCAATCCAGAAGTTGCAGAAAGTTGGTCAAAATTCTTTCGGTGATTCCCCAGATCAAGCCCTGTTCGGTTGGATAAGCAGGCCACTTTTGCGCCGCGCCGCCGGATAGCCATTGGTGTTCGCCTGAACGGCCTTCGCGTTTCAGCCGCCCAACTGAAACCCAGAAAGCTGCGGCCACCTCATCACTGAACTGAAATTCGTGTAAAGGCGGAGCGACAGCGACCAAGGGCGTGATTTCAATTTGCGGCAATCTTGGATTTTTTGGAGCGATCAACGGCAATTGGCCGATGAATTCGCCGCCACTGAGCAGATCAACGCCGATTTCTTCGTGAGTTTCGCGGGCGGCAGTTGCCAGCAAATCGGCGTCTTCAGGCTCGGCGCGTCCACCTGGAAGCGCCAGATGCCCAGACCAGGGGTCTCCATCACGTTCAGCGCGTTTGATGATTAACAATTCCGCCGCGCTTTGGGACTGGCGCAACAGCAGAGTTACGGCAGCTTGTCGAATGCGCGCAGTTTCGATCCGAAGGTTGTGTGGCGGAACAAGCCGCTCGTTCAGGCGGCGGCGTATTAACTCTAAATCGCTCATCGTCGGCACGTTATTGTTTTTGTATTTTGGTAAAGTTTAGTGTGAAAACCGCGTCAGCATAGTGAGCGTGCCCAATCAAGTCAAACTTCGAATCCGCTGAAAGGCCTTTCGGTATTGGCTTGGAATGAGTGCTTGACACCGTGTGGCAGCTAAGTTTTGAATGCCTGTTAGAGAAGGAGAAGGATCATTATGAACTTACATAAGTCTGAAGCTAAATTCCGCATCGTAAGGTTCGGAGCCGGGGTGTTTTTGTTTCTAAGCTTGATGGCTGTGGCCAACATATTATTGAAAAAGAGCCAGGCCGCTAGTCCATTTACCGATCAGTTTTCAACAATCGTCGCAGAAGAAGTCTTACTGGCAGAAGAAGTCTTACTGGCAGATGATGGAACCTCTGAAACTGTTATTTCCGATAACGCGGTCATTGCAGTTAATCGGTTGACGCCGACCGTTTACCCGGCGACGTTGCAAGCGATACGCCTAACTATTCCGCGAGTGCAGGGAATACCAACTCCGGTCGGATCGCCAATTAAGCTGGTTGCCTTCGTCGGGGCGGCGGGTACAACCAGACCGGCGGCCAGTCCTACCTTTGTTGTCAATCAGACAGTCAGTGTCCCGGAGTCGGCCACCACCGGATTCGTAGATTTTACGATTACTAATGGCCCGACGATCACCTCCGGAGATTTTTATGTGGGGTTCCAGACACCAAATCCTTTTGGGGGAGTGGTCTTTGCGGTTGATCTGGATGGGACTCAGCAACAGCGCGCTTTTGCTTCGACCAACAATGGAGCGACTTTTATCGGGCCTTTGACGCTGCAGGGCACTGCGACTCCGGTCAATTTGCTGATTCGCGCCGTTGTGACGAATGATATTCCAAATACTGCGAGGATTAACGTTCCAGCATCCTTAGGATTCGGCAACTCCAACGTCGGAGTAGCGCAACAGCAAAATCTGCCCGTCTCAAATTTCGGTGGCGCTGCACTGACTATCACCAATATCGCTTCCAGCAACTCTCAATTCACTGTTGTTTCGCCATCGTTGCCTTTGACGATTCCTGCCGGAGCGCAATCTCAAATCGCCGTGCGCTTCACGCCCAATGGCTCAGGGGTTAGGGGTGGAACGCTGACGA
>JAGNMH010000159.1 GCA_017991275.1 Acidobacteriota bacterium | reverse complement strand
ATCAACCGCCGTGTCGCCGACCATCCGTCCGGCAAAGGTGTAAAGCACCCCACCCGCGCCGAGCAAAATGCTCAAGGCGTAATAAGTCAGTGAAACTCGACGATGGCTTTGCCCGGCGATGACCAGGCGTTGGTAAAGATGCGAACGATGAGCTTCCCAAAGCTTTTCGCCTCTGCGGGCGCGGCGAATCAACGTGAAGGTCGCATCGTAAATGAACGTGCCCAAAATCAGCAGTACGGCGATAAACGGAACAGGACGTTCGCCGCTGTTTGCGGTCAACGCGGCAAAAGCCGCCAACACATATCCGATAAACAGGCTGCCGACATCGCCCATGAAAATTTTCGCCGGTGGAAAGTTGTGAGCAACAAACCCCAGGCAAGCCGCCGCCAACATCAAACAGCCAGCGCCGATCAATCTGTGACCGGTTCCAATGCTGACCGCCGCCAACGCCAGGCTGTAAATCACGCCTACGCCGCCAGCCAGCCCGTCAATTCCATCCATGAAGTTGAAGAAGTTGCTGAAACCTGTCAGCCAAAGAATGGTCAAGGCCGCTCCAACCAACGAACCAAACGCGATCATTCCGGCAAAGGGAACGTTGAAATACAAAAAAGTGACGCCGCTCCACAAAGCAATCAGCGCCGCCGTCAGTTGTCCCAGATATTTTGCCAGAGGCCCGATTCGTCGCATGTCATCAACCAGCCCGACTCCGGCAATGATGACGTAACTGACCAGCGCAAAGCCGAATTTCGTCGCCAATAACCAGTTGCCGGAAGCTCCGATCAGCATCACCCACAACATAGGCAAAATGATGACGAACGAAGCGACTATGCCCAGCCCACCCATTCGCGGTGTAATTTTGGTGTGTGAGCTGCGCGCGTTCGGAATGTCCAGCGAACGAAACCATGCCGGAGCCGTGGCCAGCCAGCCAGTGACCAGATAGGAGATAACCCCAGCCAGGAAAAAGATAGTTGCTCGAAACATAGATTACGGGGAGAAAAGGAAGGCGACGAATCGCTTCCGGTTAAATCTCAAATCTCAAATTCGAGATTGCTTTTGATCGCTTCAGCCAAACCTTCGCGCAAAGCCACGCGAGGTTTGAAACCGAGTTCGTGTTCAATTTTCGCCGAACGACAAACCGTATTGCTGGAAAGTTTACGAATACGGTCGGATGAAACCGACGAGCTAATGCCGGTCAGTTTTTCAATTAAGTCAGCCGCTCTGCCAGCCAACATCAAAGGCCAGCGCGGCAGTTTCATTGGTTTTCGGCAGCCGAGCGCTTCGGCAATCGTTGCGGCAATTTCCTGCTGCGAATAAGGTCGCTCATCAGTGACGATGAAAGTTTGCCCGATTGCCCGCCGATCGGTGACCGTCAGCAGCGCAGCATCAATTACGTTTTCAACGGCAACCATGCTTTTCAAATTCTGGCCGTCGCCCACGATGAGGTAACGGTTTCGACGAATTGCTTCAACCAGTTTTGCGACGTTGCCGCGATCACGTCCACCATAAACTACGGGCAACCGCAACACAGTGGTTTTCAGTTCGCTGGCCAAGACAATTCGCTCAGCTTCCAGTTTGCTGACACCGTAATCCGTTGTCGGTTTCGGAGCAGTGTTTTCGTCCGGCGTTTCATTGCTTTCGCCATAAACCGCGACGGTGCTGAAAAAGATGAATCGCTCGATTTGGTTTTCAATTGCCGCTGCGACGACGTTGCGAGTGCCACTGACGTTGTCGCGCACAAATTCTTCCGGCAAAGTTCCCTGTGCGGCGTGAACCTTCGCAGCCAGATGAAAGACAGTCTGGCAACCTCGCATTGCCTCAGTTATTCGTTCACAGTCGGCAAGCCCAGCTTCAACGATCTCGACACTTTTCGGCAAATGCCCAGCGCGGCTTCGATTACGAACCAGCGCAACAACTCGCCAGCCTTCGTTTGCCAATCGAAAAGTAAGAGCGCTGCCTATGCAGCCGGTCGCGCCAGTGACAAAAGCCGAGCCTTGTTTCGCCGCTTCGCTCATTCGCCAACTCGTTTATTCACTGGACAATGACGCTCGGCCAGTCATCGCCAGGCTGCGTTTTTCAACCAGACTTTCCAAGCTGGCACGATAACGGTCTGTGATGGTTTCACGCGCGAAGTTGCGTTCGACAAACTGGCGGCCGTTCTGACCCATCACCTGTCTGGCCTGCTGGTTACTTTGCAATCGCAGCACAGCCTCAGCCAGAGCGCGCCCATTTTCAGGTTCCACGCAAATTCCGCAACCGACTTGATTGGTCAATTTCCAGACGGTGCTGCCTTCGTCAACGCCCGCGATGTAAGGTTTGGCGGCAGCCATAATGCTGTAGGTTTTGCACGGAACAGAGTTTTCAGTAATGCCGTGTCTGAGCGGAATCAGCGCCACATCGCAGGCGGCGTAAACCATCGGCACATCGCTTTCGGGCTGGAAGGGCAACAGTTTCAGGTTTTGCAACCCGCGCCGTTTGGTTTCAGCAATCAATTCGTCGCGGCAGCCTCCTTCGCCGACGATGACAAAAGCGATTTCGCCGTGGTCCTTCAACTGCTCGGCGGCATCCAGAATCACTTCCAATCCTTGCGACAGCCCGACGTTGCCCGCGTATAAAACCGTGAATTTGTCGGCTAACCCGTTGGCCAGCGAAAACGCATTCGCTTTTCCCATCGGTTTGATGAATTCGGTGTCGGTGAAATTCGGTATGACTTCGATCTTGTCGGCGACGACGCCTTTGCCTATCAGATTCGATTTGAACTCATCGGAGATGGCAAAGATTTGTCGGCTGTGGCTGTAAATGAATTTCTCCATCCGTTCGAAAAATGCGATCAACCGTCGCCCGCGTAACATCCCCAGTTTGACGGCGACTTCAGGCCAGATGTCCTGCAGGTTGTAACAGTAAGGGATTCGTTTCAGCAGCCCCAACACATAAGCCGTCAGCCCAATGGTCAGCGGCGGCGACATGACAAAAATTACGTCTTGTTTGCCGGCGAACAACCCGGCCAGCGTAGAGGAAATGTTAAACGACAGGTAATTCAAAATGCGTTGCCAGCCCGAACGTTTATGCGGCACGAAGATATAAGACCGAATTACGTTCACTCCGCCGACACGGTCGCGCTGGAATAATCGCCCGCGATATTCCGGCCAAACTTCGTCGCAGTTGTAATGCGGAAAGGAAGCCAGCACAGTGACTTCGTGACCGGCTCCGGCCCAGTCTTCGCATATTGCGCGAATGATCGGCCCGTTTGATTGGCAACGGTCGGGTTCGTAATACAGGCTAACAACTAAAATTTTCATTGCGCTGCTGGGCGCTGATAGCGTCCTTTTTTGGGATTTTTCTGGCGCGTTTGTGAATTGGGTGATGGGGGGCAGGTCGTATCGTCAATCAATAATCAGTAATTTTCCGGTCAACGCGCAAGGCCTGAAGCCTAGCGTAAGCAGTCGGCATAGGCAAGAAGAGTTTCCGGCAGCCGATAGGTTCATGGGCAAAGACGATTTGGCGTTCCATTTTCCATTTTTGATTTTTCAATTGTCATTTTTCATTTCTCCCGAATGAAGGTTTGAAACGGCATTCGGGCAATGACAAATGAAAAATGACAATTGAGATATGGCAAATAAAAAATGGGAATGCCAGTTTGTTTTTGCCTACCAACTTAGTGATTCGGTAGCTTCGGGTATTTTTGCGAGCGCCGATTGTCACCTTAGCTGGCGGTTGATACCATCCGGCTTCAATAATCATCCCAACTAACATTTATACCGGGAGCAATGCATGGCTTACGCCGATCTGCGCGAATTCATCAAGGTTTTAGAAAAGCACAAAGAACTCAAACGCATCTCAGTTCCAGTTTCCAGCGATCAGGAAATCACTGAAATCACCGACCGTGTTTCAAAATCAAAAGACAATAAGGCTCTGCTGTTTGAAAATGTGGACGGCGGCAAAATCCCCGTGCTGATAAACGCTCTGGGCAGCGAACGTCGCATGGAACTGGCGCTGGAAGTAAACAAAGTTGACGATGTAGCCCAGCGACTGACCGACTGGCTGGATTTCAAATCGCCCGAAGGTTTGCTGGAAAAAGTGAAGATGTTGCCGAAACTGGCCGAGCTTGGAAAATACTTTCCGCGTGATGTTAAGTCAGGCCCTTGTCAGGAAGTCGTCAAACGCGAAGGCGAGTTTTCGCTGCTGGATTTTCCGATCTTGAAATGCTGGGAACTGGATGGCGGTCGGTTTATCACTTTTCCGATGGTGTTTACCAAGAACCCGCGCTCAGGCAAGCGCAATTGCGGAATGTATCGGATGCAGGTTTATGACGAAACGACCACAGGCATGCACTGGCAGTTGCACAAACACGGAGCCGCTCATCATCGGGACATGGAAAAACGCGGCGCCGAGCGAATGGAAGTCGCCGTCGCCATCGGAGCCGAACCGATCACGAACTTTGCCGCCACGTTGCCGTTGCCTGACGATTTGGATGAAATGATCTTCGCCAGCTTTTTGCGCGAAAAACCCATAGAGATGGTCAAATGCGTTTCAGTTGATCTGGAAGTTCCGGCAACTGCCGAAATCGTGCTGGAAGGTTATGTCGAACCGTCAGAACGCCGCATCGAAGGTCCGTTTGGCGATCACACAGGATTTTACACTCTGGAAGAACCCTACCCGGTTTTTCACGTGACGACGGTTACGCATCGCAAAAATCCGATTTACCAAACGACGATTGTCGGGCGACCTCCGATGGAAGATTGCTGGATGGGGCGGGCGATCATTCGTGTGACCATGCCGGTGCTAAAACGCCAGATGCCTGAAATTGTGGATATGAACCTGCCTTTTGAAGGCGTTTTCCACAACCTGATGCTGGTTTCAATTCGCAAACAGTATCCCGGCCACGCTCGCAAAATCATGAACGCCATCTGGGGGATGGGGCAGGCGATGTTCACCAAATGCATCATCGTTGTGGACGAAGACGTCAATGTTCAAGACCCGTCGGAAGTCGCGTGGAAAGTTTTGAATAATATAGACCCTGAACGCGATATACAGTTCACAATGGGGCCGATTGATGTGTTGGATCATTCTTCGCGGTTTCAGGGGTACGGATCGAAGATGGGCATTGACGGCACTCGCAAATGGAAAAACGAAGGCTTTGACCGCCTGTGGCCTAAAGAAAACAACACCAGCGAAGAAGTGAAACGGCTGGTGGACGCAAAATGGAAAAAGCTAGGATTGTGATGGTCCAAGTTCAACAAATTAGAGGAGTGAGTTTATGAAATCTTTTTTGATAACAATGTCGGCGGTAGTTTTGATTTTGGCCGCTTCGATCTCAGTGAGCGCACAGAAAACCCAAAAGCCCGCTGTAAAAAAAGAATTGGCGACTTTGGCCGGAGGTTGTTTCTGGTGTTTGGAAGCCGTTTTCGTTGAACTGAAAGGCGTTGAAAAAGTCGCTTCGGGGTATTCAGGCGGCAGTGTGGTCAAGCCGACTTATGAACAAGTCAGTCGTGGAAATACCGGCCACGCCGAAGTCGTGCAGGTTACTTTCGATCCGACTGTGATTTCGTACAAGGAATTGCTGGAGGTTTTCTTCACCATTCATGACCCGACATCGCTGAATCGTCAGGGAGCCGACGTGGGTACTCAATATCGCTCCGCGATTTTTTATCATTCGCCGGAACAGCAAGCCGTCGCCGATAAAGTCATCGCCGACATCAATGCCGCGAAAATATGGAAAGCTCCGATTGTCACAGAAGTCGTGAAGCTGGACGCTTTCTACAAGGCGGAGGATTATCACCAAAACTATTACGCTCTGAATCCAGACCAGGCTTACTGCCGAATGGTGATCGAACCGAAGGTACTCAAATTCCGCAAACAGTTTTTGCCGAAACTGAAAAAACAGTAAGCGAGAATCTTGGCTGGCAGGAAAATGGAGGCGGAAAACTCCGAGTTCTTTTTTTTCTGCCCCCATTTCCCTGCCAGCCAACCCCACCCAACCATTGCGAGGCTGACATGCAAAAGAAACTGATTTTTGTTTGCGTAGCGATTGCGGCTTCCCTGATGACTTCATCAGCCAGAACTGCCAAACCCGAAACCCAAAAACAGACGCTGGCCTGGGGTGATGAATTCGACGGCACAGCCGGAAGCGCCCCCGATCAAGCTAAATGGGCTTACGATCTTGGCATTGGTCCGGGCAGAGATGGTTGGGGCAACAACGAGCTTCAGACTTACACCAACCGAACGGAAAACGCTTATCTGGACGGCGAAGGTCATCTGGTTATCAAGGCCATCAGGGAAAACTTCACCGGCGCAGACGGAGCGACTCGCGCTTACACTTCGGCGCGTTTGGTGACGCGCGGCAAATTTGAACCGACTTACGGCCGCATCGAAGCGCGCATCAAGGTTCCATTTGGCCAAGGGTTATGGCCTGCATTCTGGATGCTGGGCAGCAACATCACTTCAGTCGGCTGGCCTGCTTGCGGCGAAATTGACGTGATGGAAAACATCGGGCGCGAACCTTCGACAGTTTACGGAACCATACACGGGCCGGGTTATTCCGGCGCTCAGGGGTTGAGCGATTCTCTGACCCTGCTGGATGGCAAACGTTACGCCGACGATTTTCACACCTTCGAAGTTGAATGGAATCCTCGCGACATCAGCTTTTACATTGACGGGCTGCATTACCACACGCGGAAATCTCCCGAATTCAGCGGAAACCGTCAGTGGGTTTTCGATCATCCTTTTTACCTGTTGCTGAACGTGGCGGTTGGAGGCAACTGGCCGGGAAATCCCGATGCAACGACGGTTTTTCCTCAGACGATGGTCGTTGATTACGTTCGCGTTTATTCAGACCTTAGAGCGCCGGTTCGACGAAACCGCGACGGTCAATGATTACATCTGTCAGCAAGCAAATACCATCAGCGCAACGTCGTGAAGCGCGGCCATAGATACTTCCTGAGTCAAACCCTGCTTGTCAGGTTCCGCAACTGGCCTTAGCATACCCGCGCTTGTTACCCGACAGCAGGAGAAAACGACACTTTTGAAACCCAAAAATTTTCAAGACATTAACTTTGCAGACATTCAACTAACAGCCGTTCGTGGCATCCCGGAAATTCGACCGGGCGATGATCTGAGCTGGATGATCGTTCGCGCGGTCGAAACTCAAGACCTTAAACTGGCGGATGGCGATGTCGTTGTCGTTGCGCAAAAAGTTGTTTCCAAAGCTGAAGGCCGCCTGGTCAATTTGGAATCAGTCACGCCGTCAAATCTGGCTCAGGAAATCGCGTTCAAACAAGGCCGCGATCCACGATTGATTGAAGTCGTGTTGAGCGAATCTGCCAATATCATCCGCATGGACGCTCACGTGCTGGTAACTGAAACCAAACACGGTTTCATTTGTGCCAACGCGGGAGTTGATCGATCGAATGTCGCCGGAAAAGATTGGGTGGCGTTGTTGCCAGTCGCGCCGGACGATTCGGCTCTGATGTTGAAAACTCGACTGGCTGAAAGACTGAAAGTGAATGTTGCCGTCATCATCACCGACACTTTTGGCCGCCCCTGGCGCGAAGGCCTGACAAACGTTGCCATCGGAGTCGCCGGAATGAAGCCGCTGAAAGATTTTCGCGGACAGCACGACGATCACGGAAAAGAACTGTCGGCAACGGTTTTGGCTGTGGCGGATGAGATAGCGGCTTCAACGGGATTGTTGATGAGAAAGACGGCTCGCATTCCGGTGGTTGTAGTGCGCGGCTATTACTTCGAACACAGCGACGGCAGCGCGAAGGAATTGATCCGGCCAAAAGAGCGCGATTTGTTCCGGTAAATCGGTACCGCGCGCGTAAGCAAGCGGCGCGGTGTCGCCGTCAACCGCTTGCTCACGCGCGCGGTACTGTACATTCAGACCAGTCTCAGCGACCGCCGCCGAAACCATCCGGTCAAACTGAATCGAGTTTGGGTTGCCGGCAGCACTTCGTGAAAGAAAGTATCGCTGCGAAACAGCACACAGGTTCCGGCTGTCGGCAGCACATCCACATAACTGTTCGGCAAATAAAGCCGCAGTTGCCCGCCATATTCTTCCAGCCAATTTTCGTTCAGGTAAAAAGAGCAGGACAGCGTCCGTTCGTCTGCATTGCTGAATCTGTCCAGGTGTTTTTGGTAAGACGCGCCAGCCGGGTAAACGGCAAAGTGGGATTCGTAAGTCGCCAAACTCACAAACAGTTCGTGATTCAATTCCTGTCGCAACTCTTCGATTGCGGACAGGTAAAGTGTTTGAGCTTCAGTCGGATGTTGCTCATCCAGCCAGTGAATATGATCGCTGCGAATTTCAGGGCGAATCGCGTAACCACCCAATCGTCCGGTTCCGGCTTTGCGAAAATGACTTTGCTGCCACAGATGTTCCGCTTCACCGCGAAGCGCAGCAACCGCTTCAGGCGACAGAAAATCGCTGACGACAGTCCATCCGCGATGGGCAATTTCATTGGCGGCTTCGTTGAATCGGCTCATATCATGCTCCGGCAGCTTTCAGATGTTTTATGTTGGCTTCGACGCAGGCGTCGTATTCGGCTGCGCTGATCAGACCTGAACCGTGTTCCTGAATAAACTTCAGATCGGCGGCGGAAGCTTCGATTTCGCTGACGTTTTTTCCGGCGTCAGCCAGCGGAGAGCGATCCATTTGCAGCACGAATTCAGCGGTCATCGGGCCTTGATAATTGATTTCTTTCAAAATGCCCACGACTTCTTTCCAATCGTAACGGCCTTGCCCGCAGGGTTTGCGATTATTGTCGGCGACGTGAAAATCCAGCAAACGGCTGCCCACGTTGCGGATTGCCTGCCGCCAATCTTCTTCTTCGATGTTGATGTGAAACGCATCCAGCACCACACGCATGTCGTGGCCCACCTCTTCCACCAGCCGCAGAGCCTGATCGTGTCGTTTGATGAAATAAGTTTCAAACCGATTGAGCGGCTCGATGCCGGTTTTGATACCGTTGTCCTGCGCGAATGCGGCAACCTCTTTCAAACTTTCAACCGCCCATTTCCATTCTTCCGCAGCCGAAGCCAGCGGTTTAACCTTGCCCACAACCGAAGGCACGATGCAGAAAATTTCTCCACGCAAAGCCTTCACCATACGAATGCAATCTTTCATGTAAGCAATTGTGCCAACGCGCACGTACTTGTCGGGATGAATCAGGTCACGGCCTTCGAACATCAGCGTCACTC
>JAGNMH010000845.1 GCA_017991275.1 Acidobacteriota bacterium | reverse complement strand
CGGTGGAGGAGTAGGTAGCGTTCCAGGCGGAGGTGGGGGAGCAGGCGGATTTGGCGGAGGTGGAGGCGGTCAGCGCGGAGGTTTGGGTGGAGGCGCAGTCAATGCTCGTCCGGGTGATTCCAGCGACATCATCGGCGACCCGATTGGCCGCGAAGCTCTGATGGTTGAACTGCAATCCGAAATGATTCCTTACACGCCGGAAGAGTTGATTGCCATCGGCTGGAAAGAACTGGCCTGGTGCGAAGAAGAAATGAAGAAGGCTTCGCGCGAACTGGGCTTTGGCGACGATTGGCACAAGGCTCTGGAGCACGTCAAAAACAAATACGTCGAACCGGGCAAACAGCCTGAAATGATTAAAGGTCTGGCGCTGGAAGCCACGGAATACGTCGAGAAAAACAACCTGGTGACGGTTCCGCCTTTGGCTAAAGAAGATTGGGCGATGGAAATGATGTCGCCTCAGCAGCAATTGCAAAACCCGTTCTTTCTAGGTGGCCAGAACATCATCGTGTCGTATCCGACCAACACGATGGCTCACGAACAAAAGATGATGAGCATGCGAGGCAACAACCCGCACTTTTCGCGCGCAACGGTTCATCACGAACTGATTCCCGGCCACCACCTACAACTTTTCATGACTCAGCGGTACAAAAACTATCGGTCATTGTTCAGCACGCCTTTTTGGACTGAGGGTTGGTCGCTGTATTGGGAATTGCTGTTGTGGGATCGCGGCTTTGCTCAAACGCCGGAAGATAAAATTGGCATGTTGTTTTGGCGCTCTCACCGCTGTGCGCGAATTGTGTTTTCGCTCAGCTTCCACATGGAAAAGATGACTCCGCAACAGTGCATTGACCTGCTGGTCAATCGCGTCGGTCACGAAGTTGATAACGCCACGGCAGAAGTTCGCCGGTCATTCGCTGGCAACTACGGGCCGTTGTATCAAGCGGCGTATTTGCTTGGCGGGTTGCAGATTTACTCGCTGCATAAAGAACTGGTTGATTCGGGCAAGATGACCAACAAGGTTTTCCACGACTCAATCCTGCACGAAAACCGAATCCCGATTGAGATGGTTCGCGCTTTGCTGACCAAGCAAAAACTGACGCGCGATTTCAAAACCAACTGGAAGTTTTATGGCCCGGTGGCAACGGGGAATTGAAAGTGTTCAGAGTTCACGCTTCAGCGTGTTGTTGTTAAACCAACCACGCTGAAGCGTAAACTCTGAACCTTTGGCTCATTCCTTGATGGGCTACCGGGCGTGTGTTACGTTCGGCTCGCTGCTGACGGCAGCAATTCCCCTTTACGCAATTTCACTTTTTTACGATTTACGGAGGCAGTGTGCAGACCAAGCAGGCATCTGGAAAAAAGGTCTATGACGCGATTGTCATCGGTTCGGGAGCTTCTGGCGGAATGGCCGCTAAGGAATTGACTGAGCGCGGTTTTGAGGTTTTGCTGCTCGAAGCCGGGCCGCCAATTGATCCGAAGCGCGATTTCACGATGAATAAGTTCAGTTACGAATCAATGTATCGTGGCTTCGGGCCTCCGGGCTGGAAGCAGAACGAACAATGGCAGCAGGACACCGCCGGTGAATTCAGCCGCAACTTTTACATCAAAGACACTGAAAATCCGTTTACGACCGATCCTGGCAAACCTTTCCTGTGGGTTCGCGCGCGCATTCTGGGTGGCAAGACTCTGCACTGGGGACGGCTGTCGTGGCGATTTTCCGATCTGGATTTCAAAGCCGCCAGCCACGATGGCTTCGATGTGGATTGGCCGATCAGCTACAAGGAAATCGAACCTTACTACGACAAAGCCGAAGAATGGGTTGGAGTTGCAGGGAACAAGGACGGTTTATGGTGGCAACCTGACGGCAAGTTTTTACCTGCCATTCCGCTGACTTGCGGCGAGCAAATGCTGAAAACGGCGACTGAAAAGCTGGGCTGGAAATTGATTCAACCGCGTCTGGCTATGTTGACCGCCGTCAAACCTCAGCATCGAAAGTATGGCCGAGCGCAATGTCATTACTGCGGCAGTTGCGGCAACGGATGTTCGGTTGGCGCGATGTTCAATTCGATTTCTTCGACTTTGCCAGCCGCTAACGAAACCGGGCGGCTGACTTTGCGAACGAATTCCATCGTTCGCCATCTGACGGTTGATAACAACACTGGCAAAGCCAAAGGCGTCGCAGTTGTTGATCGTCTGACGCATCAAGAATTGGAGTTCAGCGGCAAAGTCATCATCGTCGCCGGTTCGACTTTGGAATCAACTCGGCTGTTGTTGAACTCGAAATCGCGTCAGCATCCGAACGGCCTGGGGAATTCTTCCGGAGTGTTAGGTCATTATCTGGTTGACCATTTCGGCGGAACCGGAGCCAGCGGCGTGTTGCCGACCCTGGCCGGACGTGACCCTGTCAACGAAGACGGCAAGTCTTCAGGCATTTTCGTTCCGCGTTTTCGAAACCTTGATGCGGCGACAAAGCAATCGAAGTTTTTGCGCGGTTACGGATTTGAAGGCGGCTCGGCAA
>JAGNMH010000844.1 GCA_017991275.1 Acidobacteriota bacterium | reverse complement strand
TCACGTGCCGGAGAAACTCCCAGGTGGTTTCCATCCTGCAAAATCAGCGCGTAACGCAAGGTGTACCAGCCAGCCTTGATGCCCTGACCGCGAAAGTCAGAAGTATTCGACGGGAAATTGACGACTCCGACCAATGTGCCTTCGGCAATCTGGCCGAACATGGCTCCGGGAATGTCGGCTTTGCTGTCTGGGATTTCTTTGCGAAACCACAGATCGCAAACGGTTTTGCCTTTGTCATCAACGACACGAAGGCCTTTTTCTTCAAGCACTCCTCGCGTAGCTTCGTTGACAGTCGTGTCTTTCAAAGCAGCGATTGATTCAACTTTGTAATCTTGGGCAAATGCCAGCGGGGCGAAAACAAATAGCAGAAGAAAAGCGAACAACTGCTTTACCATCCAAACTCCTTCTCAAAATAAAAAATAGACAAGATTCACAAGATGAACAGTATTAGCCTAAATGGCGTTTGCACGGTTTAGGCGTGAATCTTGTTAATCTTGTGAATCCTGTCTATTCAAATCTTATTTGGCGAAATGGCCGACGAAGGCGCTGCGTTTTTCGCGCAACGACCAGCTTACGCCCAGGCCTTCACCTTTGAATTGATCCAGTTCCGCGACCGCAGGCATCGAATGAGTGGTCTTGGTCAGCGGCGGATAGTAGGTTTGTTCGTGGCCGCAGATTTTGTCGAGCTGCGTGAACTGGCGAGTGACGATGTTGGCCAGTTCACCTGCGTGCAGTTGGCCTCCGGTCGGATGTTCGCCGGTAAATTCCAGCGAGATGCTGATCGGCGATGATTCCGTGCGAACGACGTTCTGCAACAATTCTCCGCCCATTTCCTGAGCAAACGCTTTCAGCGCGTCGCGTTGGGCCGGCGTGGCTTTGTCGTCAAAAATCAAAATTGCTTTGGCAGGGAATGGGTTTTCATAAGGGCTGCCCAGAGTGCCAGCGGCTTTGGCGACGCCGATGACGCTCAGGCCGTCCAGATTGACACCGTTCCATTCCCCTTTCGATACGCGCCAACCGACGATGGCTTGATCGCCCATCAAGTTGACTTCGGACATTGCGAAACAGTGTCCAGTCCAAACGTCGGCGTTCCGCGATTCGATGTATTCGCCGTAAATCTGCTGCGCGCTGGCCGTCGAAACCAACATCGCCGCAAAGCAGATCGAAAGAATCAAAGTGAGTTTATGCATTGTTACTCCCCTCCAATATGTAAATGAATGTTCAGAATTCACGCTTCAGTGTGTAACGATGAATGCTGACACGCTGAAGCGTGAACTCTGAACGGGAATCAGGCTACTGCGATTTCCTGGCAATGGCAATTGCGCTCGCTGGCGTCGCAGTTGCCGGGTTCGGCCAGTTGTCCGTCAGGCCCCAACGGCCCTTGAGTGTGCAAACACCAGAAAACCCCAGTGTGAGCATGGTGCGGGTCTTCTTCAGACCAGATGAACATGTTTTTTGTACGCAGCGCCGCGCACAGGTTCGGACGATTTGGGTCTAAATTGTGAAGTTCAGGCATTGTTACCTCCGAGGTCGTAGGTTGTGGGTTGTAGGTTGTAGCGAGTGTGTTCCGGCTACAACCTGCAACCTGTCACCTGCAACCTTTTAAGCAGCCGCTTGCAGAATCGCGCGTTTAACCGCGACCTGGGCGAGTTGAATTTTGTAAGCGTTGCGGCTCAGCGCCTTGGCATCGGCCACTGCGAGTTTGCCAGCTTCGGCGGCGACGTCTTCGGTGATCGTTTTGCCGACCAGGAATTTCGCAGCCTCAGCGGCATTCCATGGAGTCGGCGCAACGTGCCCCAATGCCACGCGAGCCGAAGTGACTTTCTTCGCCGCGTCAAGTTTCAATGCGACCGAAGCCGCAGCCATCGGCCAATCCAGAGCTTCGCGCTGACGAACTTCGTAAGTCGCGCTGCGAACGCCAATCACTGACGGGATGTTGATTGCCGTCACGATTTCGTTCGGAGCCAGAGCATACTCACGCTCGCCTGCGGATTTCGGCGTGACAAAGAATTTGTCAGCGTCAACTTCGCGCGCGCCTTTCGGCCCGAAGACAGAAATCTTTGCGGCCAGAGCAATCAGCCCCGGCCCCAAACTGGACGCGCTGACGAATTTGGCTTCGCCGTCGTTGCCCAAAATCGCGTGGTAACGGTTGTCGCCATTCGGAACCAGCGGTTCGCCGTTTTCGCTTTTTGCCAACAGTCCGAAACCTGCGCGGAAATACCAGCAACGCGGACGCTGGCAAAGGTCGCCGCCGACGGTTCCCATGTTACGAATTTGCGGGCTGGTGATTTCCTTCGCGGCCTGGGTCAATGCCTCGTAGCCTTTGCCCAGCCGCTCGATCATTTCTTCCAGCGATGTCAACGCTCCGATTCGAGCGCCGCCAGCGCGGTTGATAGTGACGCCGCGAAGTTCCGCGATGCCTTTGATGTTGACCACTCGATTGGGCGTGACCAGATAATCCTTCATCAGGCTGAGCAGATCGGTTCCGCCTGCGATGACTTCCGTCTCGCCCCACTGTTTG
>JAGNMH010000158.1 GCA_017991275.1 Acidobacteriota bacterium | reverse complement strand
TCGACCGAAGGTGGATCAACCGCTGCCTCCGCAGTTGAAGGGGAATTAAGTCTGGGACTGGGAGACTTGAGAGAAGGGGGGAACTGGGAGAAAAGAGGTTTTCGTCTCCCAGTCTCCCAGTCTCCCAGTCTCCCAGTCTCCCCGTCTCTCTGTCAGGATTTACTTTCGCTCTTTCCCGCTGACAACCGGAGCGCCTTCAGCCTTGCTCCATTCCGTGAACGAACCGTCATACATTTTCACGTCATAACCCAGATACTTCAGTGTGAAGTAAGTTTGCGAAGCCTGAATTCCAGTGTTGCAGTAAGCGATTGCCTGCTGGCCTGGTTTTAAGCCGACCGCTTCATACAGTTTTTTCAGATGAGCCGCAGGTTTCATTGTCAGGTCCGTAGCGTTGGTCAAATGCTGCATCCAGAAAACGTTTGAAGCCCCGGGGATGTGTCCGCTGCGGGAATTGGCCGCTCCGACATATTGTTCTTCAGGTCGTGCGTCAATGATTGCCACTGACGATTCGGTGACGTTTGTCGCCACCCACGAAAGGTCGCGCATCGCGTCGAGTTTGGCGATTACGTCTGTTCGCAAACGCGGAGTGAACCTTGCTGATTCTGTTTTTACTGTTTGAGTTTCAAGCTGCCGCTTTTCGGCTTTCCATTTTCCCAGGCCACCATCCAGCAACGCGGCTCGGTCGCCGTGCCCTAAATAATCCAGCGTGAAATAAGTCCGCGCAGCCGACAGCCCATTACCGTCGTCGTAAATCACTATCCTGCCAGAATCGCCTATGCCCAGGTTTTCAAAATGCTTTTGCAGCTTTTCGATGGGAGGCAATTCGTTCTGAACGCCGTCTCGCATAGCCAGAATGTCGCCGAGCGCGACGAATCGCGATCCCGGAATGTGACCCTCGTCATAAGCTTTGCGTTCTCGCGCTACGTGAAGCACGAAAACGGTTTTGTCGGCCAAATGCTTCGACAGCCAATCGGCCGTCACCAACATTTCAGTGCGAACTTTCGGCGCTGTAGTTGGCTTTGGTTGTGCTGCGATCGCCAGGTTTAAGGCAAAGCAGAAACAGATTGTCGCCAGCAAAGAGGTCAGAAAAGTTCGAGAGATGTTTTTCATGGATTACTCCTTCAGAGTTCGAAAAATTATTGAGGTTGTTTACCAGCGGATGATGCTTAACATCGTGTCTGAATATACTCCCCAACGGTAAACTACGAAACTATCTTGCAAATTAAGACTGGTTGTTTATTGAGTCAGAGCTGTCTCTTTGGTAATCGCAATGATGTGGAGTGGCGCAACTCGATTTGGCACAATTGATTCGCAACTGATGAGCGACCTACCCTCGTTTGATTGCAAAAAGACGCCGATAACAAATGTTATCGGCGTCTTTTTTAGTGCCGAAGGGGGGACTCGAACCCCCACGGGTTGCCCCATACGCCCCTCAAACGTACGTGTCTACCAATTCCACCACTTCGGCAAATGGGAGGCGATTTTCTAGCTTGCTGTTACTTGCTGGCTGGCGAAGCCGCCGGGCTTGCGCTAGCCGTTGGCGAAGCGGCTGGACTTGCGCTCGTGGCAGGCGTAGCTGCTGGAGTTGCAACAGGCAAGGGAGTTGAACTTGCCCCAGCCCCACCTTTGGCTACGGTGCTTACGCCGAATCCTGGCAACGCAAAAAGCAGGCAAATAACCATAAAGATGCCAGCCAGGATGGCGGTCGCTTTTTCAAGCGGTTTCTGCGGGCCGCGCGGCCCAAAAGCCGATTGGCTGCCAGCGCCGCCGAATGCCGAAGCCACATCCCCGCCTTTGCCCGATTGCAGCAGAATGACGAGGATCAAAAGAACGCACGTAACAACGAAAACACCTTTGAGAATTAAAGCCAGAATCAAAGTAATCCACCTGTTAAAGTAAAGTCGGTTTACCGGTTGTAATTTACGATTTTGGAAAAGCTTTCCGCTTCCAAACTTGCTCCGCCCACTAACGCGCCATCAATGTCTGCTTCAGTCATCAATTCGGAGATGTTTTCCGGTTTGACGCTTCCGCCATAAAGAATCCGCAAATCATCGGCAGAAGTTTTGTCGAACTTCCCGGAAATCCACTGCCGAATGAATGCATGCATTTGTTGGGCTTGTGTGGGAGTCGCTGTGCGACCAGTTCCAATCGCCCATACCGGTTCGTAGGCGAGCACTATACGGACGAGGTCTGAGGCTGTCAACTCAGCCAAACTGTGCTCAAGTTGAGCAGCCACTACAGTTTCCGCGTTGCCTGAATCGCGCTCTTCCAGCGTTTCCCCGATGCAAACAATCGGCGTCAAGCCGAAGCTCAAGGCCGCTCTAATCTTGCGATTGACCACTGCATCGGAGTCGCCGTACATCGCTCGGCGCTCCGAATGGCCAATGATGACGTGAGAACATCCGGCGTCTTTCAGCATATCGCCGCAGACTTCGCCGGTATGAGCGCCGTGTTTGGTTTCGGCAGCAATATCCTGCGCCGAAACGTGAATGTTTGAGCCTTCCAGCCTGTCGGCGACAGACTTAATCGCCGTAAAAGGCGGCGCAATGACAATTTCACAATGATTTGCGTTGGCGACCAGCGGTTTCAACGCCAAAGCAGTGTTGACCGCTTCGCCAACCAACTTAAACATCTTCCAGTTTCCAGCAATGATAGGTTTTCTCATTCTTTCCTTCTTTCTTCCACGAAGTCACACGAAGAGGCACGAAGAATTTCCATCGCCTTCGTGAAACTTCGTGTGACTTCGTGGATAAAACTATTTCTCCGTTAATGCAGCCACGCCCGGCAGGACATCACCTGCCAGCAATTCCAGCGTAGCCCCGCCGCCGGTTGAAATGTGAGTGATCTTGTCGGCCAGGCCTGATTCGTGAATCGCAGCCACGCTGTCTCCGCCGCCAATGATCGAAGTCGCGTGATTATTTTCAGAAGCTTCAGCGACGGCTTTTGCTACGGCGCGAGTTCCGGCGTCGAAGGGCGCTTTCTCAAACATTCCCATCGGGCCGTTCCAGATGATCGTCTGAGCCGACGCGATGATTTCCGAATAAGCCGCTTGCGTCGCCGCGCCAATGTCCAAGCCCATCAAATCAGCCGGTGTAGCGTCAACGCCAACAGTTTTGGCATTCGCTCCATCGTCAGGATTGGCGGCCACGACGTGGTCGGTAGGCAGAATCAGCCGGGCGTTTCGCTCTCTGGCTTTGGCTTCAAGTTGCGTAGCCAAATCAGTTTTGTCCGCTTCGACCAGCGATTTGCCTGTTTCCAAGCCCTGAGCTTTCAGGAAGGTGTAAGCCATCGCTCCGCCAATCAACACGGCGTCGGCGGAATTGAGCAGGTTTTCGATGACCTGGATTTTGTCGCTGACTTTGGCTCCGCCCAGGATGACGACAAACGGGCGACGAGGCTCGCGCAAGGTTTCTACCAGATAGCGCAATTCCTTTTCCATCAAAAAGCCCGCGGCGGCCTGACTGACGAATTTGGTCATGCCTTCGGTTGAAGCGTGCGCTCGGTGAGCAGTGCCGAAAGCGTCGTTGACGTAAACGTCGCACAACGCTGCCAATTGTTCGGCGAACTTTGGATCGTTGGCTTCTTCTTCAGCGTAAAAGCGCAGGTTTTCAAGCACTGCAATCTGGCCTTCTTGCAAGTTCTTGACGACCGAAGCGGCTTCTTCGCCGATGCAGTCATTGGCGAAAGCGACTTCGGTTTCCAGCAGCTTGGCCAGATGATCGGCCACCGGTTTCAGCGAGTATTTAGCGTTGCGCTGACCTTTCGGGCGTCCCAGATGCGAAGCCAGAATGACTTTTGCGCCTTTGTCTATGGCAAATTGAATCGTCGGAATAGCCGACGTAATGCGAGTGTCGTCTGTGACTTTTCCGTCTTCCAGTGGCACGTTGAAATCCACGCGGATGAACACGCGCTTCCCAGCAAGCTCAAGATCACGAATTGAAAGCTTTGGCATATTTCCTTCTCAGAAAGTTTGTTTGAATTTTATGTTGAGTGGCGTTGGAAGTAGGCGCGGAAATTACCACATCAAACCGAGATGGGCAAAAGCTTGAGCTGCAATTCAATTTTGCTGGGACTGCTCAGCATAATTGTCCCTTTAGGGACATTTGAATGTAGGCAGGTCGTTTACGGCCTGCAAAGCGTTTGGCAAGCAATCGCGCCACGTAGCACCGTAGCAGGCCGTGAACGACCTGCCTACCATCAGCCGTCACTGCTGTGACGAAGAGGGGGAGCAGTTACCAAAGTTGATGGTGGGCCAATTCAGACCTATACCACGCCTTTTATGGTCTCAGACCTTGATCCGGGAACGAGCGGTTATCTGGTTGCCGTAGCAGTTGATGCACGCGGATGTCCGACGAATTTCAATTACTTGATCGGCGATGAGTATGTGAAGTTCGCCAGCGGCCACGCCGCCAATTTGAGAGCCGAAGCTTTTGCGGCCCAGGCTGGCGGATTGCCTGTGTGTGACGGCAATTCAGTGACAGCGCAACTGAACTTTGACGGCGCGGCTTACGACCGTTTGCCAGCGGTGCTGGCTCTGTCGAATGTAGTTTCAAGAGCGGACGGCAACGACACGCTGCTGATCGTTAATCGCATTGGAGGCAATCTGGGGATTGGGGCTTCGACGTTAGGCGCTCTGTTTGGAATTCTTTATGACGATGCTGAAAACGCCTTGAGCTTTTCGGTGGCAGGGAATTGCCAACTTAGGAATTCAATCTCGAACAACTTCCCGCGCACGACTCCCAGGTTTGAAACTTTCATTCCGGCGGGCAGAACCGGCTGGCTGAAGATTTTCAATCAAACGGGGAGCATCGGCATTACGGGAGCGGCAATCAACTTCAACGCGAACGCCGCGAGTTCGGCGGGAGCATTCAATCAGGGCCACAACTTGCACGCGCTGACTTTGAACGCGACGAACGGCTATACGATTCCTGTTTTTCCGCCAAGCTGTTAGCTGCAATCCAAAGTAATTGCTCTGCCTCTTCGACGCGTTAGCGACGCTTGAGTTTAGCCGTGGGTTTCAACCCACGGTAAGAAGCGACATTACCTTCTCGTCGCGTCAGCGACGACTGAGTTCAGCCGTCGCTAACGCGACGAGAAGGCTTTCTTATCGCTACCCGGCGTTGAAACGCCGGGCTAATATCAGCCGCCGCTACGCGGCGAAGAATGGGCAGAGCAGTTACAATCCAAAAAGCAAAATTGGCAAGAGTGGGGATCCTCACTCTTGCCAATTTTTTTTTGAATTCACCCAACGGCGGCTGATTTAGGCCGCCGCGGCGACGGCTTTTTCAGCGGCGTCTTTCATACCGTTGGCGACCAGGAAGTTCAGGCCGGATTCTTTCAGCACTCGCTGGCCTTCTTCGACGTTGGTTCCTTCCAGGCGAACGACGATTGGGACTTTGACGCCCAGGTTGTTGACCGCGCCGACGACTCCGCGAGCGACCATGTCACAGCGAACGATACCGCCGAAGATATTCACCAACACGGCTTTGACGTTTTCGTCAGCCAGCAAAATGCGGAAAGCGTTTTCGACGCGCTCCTGCGAAGCTCCGCCGCCGACATCCAGAAAGTTTGCCGGTTCGCCGCCAGTCAGCTTGATGATGTCCATCGTAGCCATCGCTAAACCTGCTCCGTTGACCATGCAAGCGATGTTGCCGTCCAGCTTGATGTAGTTTAGGTCGAATTTTGAGGCTTCGATTTCCAGCGGCGCTTCTTCGTTCAGGTCGCGCCAATTCTCAAAATCTTTGTGACGGAACAGCGCGTTGTCGTCGAAATTGACTTTGGCATCCAGCGCATAAAGTTCGCCGTCTTCGGTCAGCAGGAAGGGATTGATTTCCAGCAGGGAAGCGTCCGATTCAACAAATGAACGATAGAGCGCCAGCAAAAATTTGGTGGCTTTGCCAATCAATTCTGGCGCTAAGCCCAGGCCGAACGCCAGTTTGCGCGCCTGAAAAGCCTGCATGCCCACAGCCGGGTCAATGTGTTCCTTCAAAATCTTTTCCGGCGTTTTGGCCGCGACTTCTTCGATGTCCATTCCGCCTGCTGTCGAAGCCATGAAGACCAGTTTGGATTCAGCGCGATCCAGCAGCATGCCAAGGTAAAACTCCTGCTTGATCTTCAAGCCTTCTTCGATCAACAGAGTGTGAACCGTGCGGCCTTCAGGGCCGGTTTGATGTGTGACCAGGTTCATTCCCAGAATCTGACCGGCTATGTTTGTGACGTCTTCAGCAGTTCTGGCCAGCTTGACTCCGCCGCCTTTGCCACGACCACCGGCGTGAATCTGAGCTTTGATAACAACCGGTAAACCGAGTTGTTTGGCCGCCTCTTCGGCTTCAGCGACGGTTTTGGCGACGATGCCGCGCGGCACCTTTACGTCAAATCGGCGTAACAGTTCCTTGCCTTGATACTCGTGAATCTTCATGAATGCCTCAATGATTTTTGATGGGTCTTGGTGAAAATGAGGGCAGAGTGTAAAAGTCGGTTTCCCAAAAGGCAAATTGCAACGCCGCTTTTGAGAATTTGCCAAGCTGTATTAAGTTATGGGCAGAAGTAACGCAGTCGGCTTCGGCAAACGCTGCAAGCTTGACCTCCAATTTATATTTAAGGACCAAAACTGAATGAAACGTTATTTACCGTTTGCCATAATTGCCGCTGTTTTGGCGGCTGCCGTCGGTGCAGGTGCATTTATGATTCGCTCGGCAAAACCGACGCCGACTCCAGCTCCATTACCGTCGGAGACTCCTGTTGTCAGCCAGACGCTTTTGCAGGGAACAGAAACATCCAAAAACGAAGTCTTGATAGAAGAGTTCGGTGATTATCAATGCCCACCCTGCGGAGCTTTGCATCCTGAGTTGAAAAAACTAAAAGGCGAATTTGGGAGCAAAATCAAGTTTGTCTTTCATCATTTTCCGCTGACCAGAATTCATAAGAACGCTGCCATCGCCGCTTTCGCCGCCGCCGCCGCCGCTCAGCAAGGCAAGTTCATGGAAATGCATAATCTGTTATACGAAAGCCAGGAAGTTTGGGCAGAGACTGACAACTTCGCCCCGATTTTGGTGAACTTTGCGCGCCAACTTGGTTTGAACATGGAACAGTTCGAACACGACATCAACGACAGCAAAGTCAAAGGCTCTGTGCTGACCGACGTTCAACTTGGTGAATCCAGGGGGGTCACAGGAACGCCCACGCTATTCATTGACGGTCAATTGATTGAAGGTGAAAAGCTGGAAACGGCGAATTTACGCAAGGAGATAAACAACCGGCTCAAAGCCAAATCGCAAATGGCCAATTCGGCGCCAAGTACGCCGGGCAGCAATTAGCTTTGATTTGAATTTGCGCGCTCTTTATCGGCCTCGGCTGTTTCCAGAACTCGTCCGGCAAAAATGGCCAGGACAGTTAGTGTCACGGTCATCACTGCTGACAACAGACAGAATTCGCAAAAAGCGTGAAGCACGAACGCTTGCAAGTAAAACAACCAGGTCGTAGTCAGAAACATAGGCACAACCAGAATTACCAATCCGTAGCGCGCAGACTTGTAGCCGAATGCCGCCAGAGTCGCCAGGCTGAATGCCGTGAAGTAAGCCAGCGCGCCGAATGACGCCGTCGGCATTCCAGCAAAGGTTGCATAGAAGCTGCTGAGAACTTTTGAACAGCCGCCGGTGACAGTGCATTTGACGCTCTTGCCTGCCAGGTGTTGCACCGTCAGGTAAATCGAATCTATCAAGCCAATCAGTGAAAACAGCATCGCCAGCCCGTAAATGACAGATGGACGACGCCAGATTGAAGTTTGTGAGTTGTTCATATTTTCAAAAGGAGTTTGATTTGAAACGCGCACAAGTTTTTAGTTTGATCGGAATTCTTCTCGTATCCGCGCTTTATCTGCAAAGCAGTTTGGGTCAGGAACGCCAGTCGCCAAAAGCCTTCATTGATTCGAGCGGAACGGATTGGCGAACTTTGGGCGAACAGGATTTCGCGCCGGTCAATGGCTTCGCCGAAACCTGGACTTGGAAAGACGGTTTGCTGACCTGCACTGGCAAACCGATCGGCGTCATGCGGACGAAGCAGAAATTCACCAATTTTGAATACACACTAGAATGGCGACATCTGCGTTCGGCTGGAAATTCCGGCACGTTTGTCTGGGTTCCAGAAGAAGCTTTGACGGATTTGAAACCGGATAATTTGCCTAAATGGGGCATTGAAGTTCAGATACTCGACCATGGTTACAAAGAGCAATACGAAAAATCTTCTGGCAAAAAAGGCGACTGGTTCACGACCAATGGAGACATCTTCGCCGTTGGCAATTCAAAGCTGAAGCCGTTTCCGCCGCTTTCGCCGAACGGTTCGCGCAGCTTCCCGCGCAAAAATCTGAGCAAAGGCGTTGGCGAATGGAACCACTATTATGTCCGCGCTATCAACGGTGAAATTAGACTTTGGGTGAACGGCGAAGAAGTTTCCGGCGGCAACGGCGCTGAACCAAGAACCGGTTATCTGTGCATGGAATCCGAAGGCTCGCCGATTGAATTCAAAAACATTCGTGTCAGAGAACTGCCCTAAAATGTAGCGCAGGTTTTCCAACCTGCGCCCGGCGTTTTATAAAAATCAGCCTACTGCTCGGCAAATCCGTCTCGTATGAACATGAGCAGGTTGGAAAATCTGCTCTATTTACGATTGAGATAATTCTTTAGCAGCACGGCACTGTTTCGCTCTTCGTCGCTGGCGGCGTAAACAAAAGTGATGGTCTGGCCTTTGGTTTTTCGCTTCAGTTCGTTTACCAATTCCTGGTTTTGATCGAGTTCGTTTCGGTATCGTTGCTGGAACTCTTCCCACTTTACCGGATCGTGTTTGAACCATTGGCGCAAGTCCTGACTGGGCGCGATTTCTTTTAACCATTCGTCCAGCCGGGCTTTTTCCTTGCTGATGCCTCTTGGCCATAAACGCTCGACCAGAATTCTGATTCCGTCGTCATCGCTCGGAGCTTCATAGATTCGCTTCAGCTTAATCATCATTTCATCCTCACCGGCTCAGGGGTTCAACACTCGCAGAATTTGCTCTTGCAAGTGCTTGCTTGTTGCCAAACCTTGCCCGTTGTGGATATTAATTTTGCCGCTCAAGTCAGTAAACACCCCACCAGCGCCGGCCAGAATCGGCGGCATCGGCGCTACGTCGTAATACTTTAATCTTCCGGGTTCGACCATTAAATCTGCCAGCCCAGTCGCCACCAGATAATAGCCGTAACAATCGCCGAAGCCTCTGACCAGCCGAACGCTTTT